>DASXNG010000028.1:0-13130 GCA_036495225.1 Galbitalea sp. | reverse complement strand
AGTTGGCCGAGGCCGAGCTAAAGAAGTGCGAGTTGGCGCTCGAGGACTATGCGGCGAGGGTGTACACCGAAGAGCCCGAAGGTCACTAGAGCAGGCGCCGGTGTCATCGGAGCGCGCGGCGGATTCCCCACGGCAACAGCAGGGCGACGATGACGGGGCCGACAATCCAGGCCAGCGGCGTGACCAGGCTTAGGGCGAATGTGAGGGCGAGACCGAGTGCAACGCCCGTAGCAATCTGCCAGTCATCTCCGATGACGAAGTCGTACCAAAACAGTCCGAACCCCTTCAATCGGGCGGCAACCCGATTGGGCTGGCTGGGCCGTTCGGAGGTGAATGCACTGGCACCTTCCGCCGAGGCAGAACGCTGCTGGGCGCCCGCGGCACCAGAGCTCACCTCGTCGACTGAGCCCGCAGACGGTCCAGCGGTGACAAGCACCTCAGCGTGGGTCGATGAAGCGGCTGCGTCCTTCGCCTGCGAGGTGCGGCGGGCACGCATGACCTGGACGATGACGAGCGCGAAGACGGCGACCGACGGGATGATGACCAGAAGCGAGAGGTCAGAACCTGGCCACAGCGCACCGGCACCCTCGGCGCCCCAAAACACGCCGAAGCTGGTCAGCATGATGCCGACGATGAACTTGAGAGTGTTCTCGGGGACTCGCGATAGCGGCCCCTTCACCACTACTCCGAGGATGACAACCAGGACAACGGCAATCCCGGCGGCGAGCCCGGCGACAGGCACGTTGTGTTGGTTCGTCCCGAAGGTGAGCACGATGAAGACGACCTCGAGGCCCTCGAGCACCACGCCCTTGAAGGACAGGGTGAACGCGTACCAATCAGAGACTCCGAACCGCGATTGGGAGGGAGCAGCGGACTTCGCAGCGGCAACCTGCTTCTCGTAGATCAACGCTTCATCATGAAGCGGCTTGTAACCGCTGGCGCGCAGGATTGCCTTGCGCATCCACTGCAGCCCAAACACCAGCAACAGCGCACCCACGACGAGCCGCAGTGCGCCGATGGGAAGAAGGGATATCGCGGGGCCGGCGATAGAGACCGCAGCCGTCAACACGAGAAGACCGGCCACGACTCCGACGATGGCTGAGCGCCAGCTGCGCGTGGCACCGGCCGCCACTACGATTGTCGTCGCTTCAACGGCTTCAACAACGCAAGCCAGGAAGACGGCGATAAAGAGAGCAGTGGTGTTCATTGATTAGTCTCCGAAGCGTAAGAGGAGTAGGCGTGGTGTTTGAATACGATTCTAACGGTCGTTAGAACTTGATTGTGTCGGGAAGGCCAGACATTCGTCGGGATTGATCCGCAGCAGGCATCGCGTCCCGCGAGGCCACGGCTGAACATCGAAGACGCCGACCAACCTGCCGTAGGCACAGTCAACAACATGGTCGTACCCTCGTCCCCGATAGGCGACGTCGACGACGGTTGCTTCGATGTCTCCGCTGCTTTCGGACCCGGAATGGCTCGACTGATCTGACAAAGGAACCAGTCGTGACGCCGTTGGACGAATGAGCAGGTCGACCTTGAGTTGTTCGACTGCCGTGTCGGAAATGGTGCACAGCAACTGGTGGTCCCCGACGCGAACCTGGCTGTAACCATCGCGATCGCCGACATACGTGCCTGCGAATGAACCTGCGAGGCCGGTGAATTGTGCGACGAACGGTGTGGCCGGGGACCTGTAGATCTCCTCGGGCGTGCCAATCTGCTCGATGCGGCCCTGGTTGAGAACGGCGATCTGATCGGCGAGGGCGAATGCCTCTGCCTGATCGTGAGTGATGTACAGCGCTGTCGCGCCGGATGCACGGGTCAGCGTGGCGATTTCCACCCGCAAGCGTTCGCGCAGGTCCGCGTCGAGATTGGAAAGCGGTTCGTCGAAGAGCACCAGCCGGGGGTCGCCGACGATGGCGCGTGCGAGTGCCACGCGCTGCTGCTGGCCACCCGAAAGCTCGTGAGGGAACGCATCCGCCTTGGCAGTGAGGCTCACGCGGTCGAGGGCATCGCTCACTTGTGCTGTGGCTTCCGCGGAACCGAGGCGGCGGCGGCGGATGGCATACGCGACGTTTTGACGAACGGTCATGTGGGGCCACAGTGCGTAGTCCTGAAAGACCATGCTGAGCCCGCGACGTTCGGAAGGAACATGGCGGGTCCCCTGGCTGATGAGCTGGTCACCGAAGTGGATGCTGCCCGAATCGAAGCGCTCAATGCCCGCGATACCTCGCAGCAGGGTGGTCTTCCCGGATCCCGAAGGGCCGAGAAGCACGGTGAATTTCGAGGCGGCAATATCAAGATCGACGCCTCGAAGTGCTGACAAGGCGCCGTAAGTCTTGGTAACGCCCCGAAGCCGAATTCCACCACCCACCGGTTCGTTTTCGGGCAGGCTCACGGCGTGCTCCCGGTCGATAACGGTCATCGTGTTTCTCCTATGTGCTTCCAACCCGCTGGCGCGAGGAACCGGAACAGCACGTAGGCAACCGCGACAACGGCAAGCGCCGAGAGAATCGCGAGCACCTCGAGCGCAGTCCCGCCGCCGAAGTCGTACTTGCTGAGTGTTGTAGTGATGCCGACCGAGATTGGCTCTGACCCCGGTGGTGCGAGAAGTTGCGACACCGGCAGTTCGAGGAGTGTCGCGGTGTAGGTCAGCAGCCACGCGGTCAGGAGGGGTCGCGCCGTGATCGGCAGGACGATGGACAGCCATGATCGGATGGCGCCACTGCCGTGAACCCGCGAGGCGTGTGCCATCGATTCCTGGATCTGGCTCATCGTGCCGACCAGTACGCGTGAGGTTGATGGCAGGGCCGTCGCAATATACGCCAAGACGAGGAGAGGCGTTGTGCCGTAGATGTGGATACCAATTGAATTCACGATGGGGAGGTTGTAGGCGAAGATGTAACCCGCGGCGAAGACGATCCCGGGCAGCGCGACCGCGGCCAGCAGCACCAGATCAAGGATGCGGCCTCCGAGCGAAGAGCCGCTGTTCGCAAGCAACCGTGCGCACACCGCAGCGAGCACGATCGTGATCGTTGCGGTGATTACAGCCATCAAAGCTGAATACAGGAGCGGTTGGCTCAACTCAGGGCTCGCGATGACGCGTTGGTAATTGGCGAAGTCGAGCTGATGAGTTCCGGCAAGGGATCCGAGACCATCGATGAGCGACGCCGCGACTGCACCGAAGGTCGGAACGCCGAGCGCGAATAACAAGAGAATCGTCAGGAACGTCGTGGTGGCAACTTTGCCTCGCACGCCGAGCTGGTGCCGGATCGCGGGCCTGGACCGGCCGCCTAGAACTCGAAAGCTGCGACCACGCAGGGCACGATTCTGCGCGACCAGCGCCAGGACAACCAGCACCAAGAGCAGCCAGCTGACGGCGGACGCGACGGGGAAATTTACCGGGAACGCTTCGATGGCGTTGTAGAGCGTGTAGGTCGCGACTGGGAAGTGCGAGTCGTTGGCGAGGGTGGATGCGACGCCAAAGTCGCTGACCGATTCCGCGAAGACGATGGCCAGTGCTGACCACATGGCAGGTGTGAGCAGGGTAACGACAATCCGCATTGCGGCGAGCCTGCCGCCACCGTGCACTCGTATTGCATCTTCATATTCGTGACCGAGACCACGCATCGCATTGGAGATCGCGAGGTAGGCGAACGGGATGCCCTTCACCGTCAGCACGACCACGATGCCGACAGGGCCGTAAAAGATTTCTCGCAGTCCGGTGGCGTCCCACCCGATCACGTCGAGCACACCGTTCGGCTCGAGCAGACGCTCCCATCCGAGAGCGATCAGATAGGACGGCGTGAGCAACAGCGCGAATACGACTCCCGTCCAAATTCGGCGCCCCGGCGCATTCGTTCTCAGCACAATCCATGACAATGCGAACCCGACGGCGGTCGAGACCACGGCGGTGGAGATGCCAATGATCAGCGAGTCGAGGAACCCTACGAAGAGTTGCCCCGTCAACGCCTCGGCAAAGGGGGCCAGTGTGAATGCCTGAGTTCCCTGATCCAGCAGGCTCGGGCTGACCGCGACGGTCAGGAAGAGAAGGATCGGCAGAACAAGGATCAGGATGATCAACAGCCAGAACAAAGTGAGTGGATTGACGCGGCGCGCTCGTCGCCACGCTCGGGTAACGACCGACTCCCGCGGTATCGCCCAATCGGTTACGTCGAAGGCGGCCGGCAACGCGTCACCGGCCGACGGGAGGTCATCCCGTCGGCCGGCAGCGGAACCAACGACGCTCTCAGTTTGTGCAGTCGCCGTTGACATCGTTCTTTCTTCGTTCTACTTGATCGACGAGTCGAACCAGGTGACGACCTGCGACTCGAGCGGACCCCAGAATGCGGGATCGATGCGCTGGTATGCGGACGGGAATGCCGAGAGTTGCGGCAGGGCGGTCACACCGTTGACAACGGGCCAGAACAGCGAGTCTCCGCTCGGGTCACCGGTCTGCATCACGGCCTGGCCTGCGGGCGAAAGCGCGAAGTCCACAAACTTCTTTGCTTCGGCCTGCTGCGTGGCATCCGCGCCCTTGTCGATTCCGATCACGCTGGGCAGCAGGGTGGACTCCGGCAGATAGACGACCTCCGGCTTGTACTTTGCGGTCGCCTTCACCTTGATCGTCTCACCGGTGGCGGCGGAACTCTGAATGAGGCCGTAGTCGATTTGACCCGTTTCCAGCGCGTGCAGAGTGTCTCCGTTGGTCGGAAAGACCTTCAGACCGTTTGCCTTCAACTTCGTGAAGAACGCCTCACCATCGTTGACACCTGCGCTCTGCCCGCCAAGCTGGTTCATGATCCCGGCGATGAACGGATAGGTCGGACCCGACTGCGACGGGTCGTTCATTCCCACCTTGCCCGTGTACGCGGAGCCAAGTAGATCCTGGTAGCTGGTCGGGACGCTCGATACCGCGGCCGCGTTGTACACGAGCGCCGCCATGACGGTGGTTCCGGTCGGGGCGTAGCTGTTGTCGGCGGGCACAATCTTTTGCCCGACCGTGTTCCAGTCTGCGGTGGGTTTGTAGTCGAGGAGCTCGCCCTGCTTGTCGAGTGACGCGAAAGCGGTGTCGCCATCGACCCACAGGAGCGACCACTGGGGGTTGTTCTTCTCTGCGGCGATCTTGGTCAACAGCGGACCCGTGCTGTCATCGTCAACCTGGACTGGGATTCCAGTCTTCTGCGTGAATGCCTTGCCCATGACGGCGTCGTACCCTTCGGCGGCATACAGCACCAATGGCTCTACCTTGTGAGCAGAAAGGGAGTTGGTAGAGGTCGATGACGGAGCAGACGCGCTGCAACCGGCCAGTGCTAGTGCTGCGATGGCAAGTATGCCTCCAGCTGCGTACCGCGACTTGGGCGTCATAAGGATGACTCCTTCTCAATCTTGTTTGTGATCGGATGTAACGAGCGTTAGCTACCGTAGGAAACGAAATCGTCTTGTGCGTTGACCGGGGGTTGCCATTTGGTGAACACGTCCGGGCAGAGTCGTTCGATTTGAGTTGCTAGCGACCCCGCCACGAGCGACTGCGGGCATCGTCCCGAGTAAACAGTCGTGGCTCCGACGTTCGCGATCGCAAAACTGAGGTGGATCCAGCAGTTGCCGTCACTGCGACCAGAATTGTCGCGGCGGAGACATAATCATGCAATGTGTCGGCGGAGCCGGCACGCACTGGCTCTAGTCGCGCGAGAAGGCCATGGCAGCTTCCTGTGCGAGGTCCACGAAGGATTCGCCGCTGACGTCGATAATCGCACGCGAGATTGTGCCCCCGACGAACGGCCACGGAGATTCGCCCGCGTAGTCGCCCGTGACTGGTTCGGCCGTGTCCTTGCCGATATTCAGCCCCTCGCCCGCGATCGAGAACTTTCCCGGCTGGGTCTTGATCCTGGCTTCGCCGACCTTGTTCTTACCGACGTGCAGTGTCAGCGTGCCCTCCGCGGGCATCGTCCCATCCTCTTTGTCAAAGGTCGCCGAGACAATGACCCTACCGGTGGGGAGCGGCTCGCTCGACTCGACGAACTGTTCGAGCATCCCGACCCAGTTGTAGACGTACTTCAGCTTGCTGTCCTTGATGTACAAGGCATGGCCGCCGAATCGGGCACCGTGCGAGAACAACACCCCTGAGGCGTCCGGCGTCTGAATGTCCACCTCGACCGCGATGGTGTACGAGCGATTGCGAATGTTGGGGGCAACCGATTCCGGAACCTCCGAGCTTCCCGGGTAGTAGACGTACCGCTCACGTGCCTTGGCGATCTGCGGTCGTTCCGTACCCAGAATCTCGACCACGTTGCGATTCTCAAGCGGCAGCGCGTTGAACTTGCCGGCGTCCGACCACCACAGGTTGATGAGCTCCTGCAGTATCTCGGGATGCTCGGCGGACACGTCGTGGCATTCACTCGGATCAGCGGTGGTATCGAACAGCTCCCAATCCTGGGTCGCGTAGTGGGCCCAGGCGTCGGGCGCTGCCGGCGACAGCGCCGCCGCCTTCCAGCCGTTGTGCCAGATCGCGCGCGTGCCGCCCATTGAGTAGAACTGGGTCTGCTTTCCGGTGTCGGCGGCTTCGTCGTCGAACGTCGAGGCGAATGGAACTCCCTCGAGCGGATGCTGCGTGTAGCCCTTGAGCGTTTCGGGTGGCTCTATCCCGAGGCATCCGTAGATCGTCGGGACGATGTCGATGGCGTGTGTGTACTGCCGACGCACGCCCCGTTCCGCGATCCGCTTCTGCCACGACACGATCATCGGGTCGGCGGTGCCGCCCTCGTAGTTCGAGTAGCGCTTCCACATCTTGAATGGCGTATTGAACGCCCAGGCCCATCCGGTTGGGTAATGGTTGTACGTGAGCGGGCCGCCGAGCTCGTCGAGGTAGCCGAGGTTCTCCTCGATCTTGTCCGGCAGCCCGTTGAAGATCTTGTTCTCGTTCACCGATCCATTCGGTCCGCCCTCGCCGGATGCGCCGTTGTCGGACACCAGCACGATCATGGTGTTCTCGAGTTGCCCGCTCTCCTCCAAGTAGTCGAGCAGTCTGCCGATCTGGTCGTCGATGTGGCTGAGGAAGCCCGCGTACACCTCGGCCATCCGGGCAAACAGGCGCTTCTCCGCGTCGCTGAGCGGCTCCCACGGTCGAACCGTGTCGAGTTCCGGCCATCCCTTGCCCTCGTTGCTCTTGCGGTCGATGTAGGGATTGATAGGCGATAGCTCCGAGCCGGGAGGGAGAAGCCCCAAGTCCTTTTGGCGCTTGAACACCAGTTCGCGATAGGCCTCGTAACCCATGTCGAACTTGCCCGCATATTTGTCCGCCCATTCCTTCGGAGCGTGGTGGGGTGCGTGGGTTGCGCCGGGGCAGTAGTAAAGAAGGAACGGCTTGTCAGGGGCGACGGCCTTCGCGTCACGAATGAACGACAGCGCCTTGTCGGTGATGTCGACGCTGAAGTGGTAGCCCTCCTCCGGAGTGGACGGCTGATCGACGGGGTGGTTGTCGTGCACCAGGTCTGGGTACCACTGGTTCGTCTCTGCGCCGAGGAATCCGTAGAACCGCTCGAACCCTCGCCCGAGCGGCCACTGCCGACGCACGGACGCGAGATTCATTTCATCCTCTGGGGTCAGGTGCCACTTGCCGACTGCGTAGGTGTTCCAGCCGCGCTCGCCCAGAACCTCAGCAACGTTGCCGCACTCGAATGGAATGTGACCGCTCGAGTTCGGAAAACCGGCCGCCGCTTCCGTAATGCTCGCCATGCTGTTCGTCGTGTGATTGCGACCGGTCAAAAGGCACGAGCGCGTCGGAGAGCAGAGGGCGGTCGTGTGGAAGTTTGAGTAGATCAGCCCGTTGTCGGCGATCCGATTGATGTTGGGCGTCTCGATCAGCCCGCCGAAGGGTTCCATTGCGGAGAACCCGACATCGTCAAGCACTATGTAGAGGATGTTCGGCGAGCCGTCGGGCGCGATCGCCTGCGCGAACGGACCCCAATCGGGCGTCGACTCCGTGATGTCGACATTCACTACACCTTTGAATGGAACAGCCACCAGCTGACCTCCGATTACCTTGCACCGTTGAGTTGTCTCGCGCGGCGCGGGTGGGCGGATGTCTCGGCCTCAGGTCACGCCGTCCATTCGACACTACGTGCGCAGGGTTTGCGAATGGGTAGCCCCCCGTGGGTGAGCAACGGGCCGGCGCCTACTCGCGGAGGATCTGTTCGCAGAGGTATGAGATGTGGTCGGCCATGTCAATGGAGTCATCCAGCATCCACTGCGTCTGTAGACCATCGCTAGCGGCCATCAGCAGGTTGGCGATCCGGTCTGGATCGAGGTCGGCGCTGAGATCACCTGTCGACTGCTTCTGCCGAATCGCGCTAGCGAGCAATAGGCGAAATTCGGCGTACCGCTGCTGAAAGAACTCGCGGGCTGGGTGCCCGGGTTCGGCGGCCGCCGTGGAGAACTGGGCGTAGAGCAGCACGAGCCCCGGAACGTCCGCGTTGTGACGCACTACCCGAATCATCCCTTCGAAGATGTCCGGAGCCGCACTGTCCCGGTCGTCCGTTATGCCGAAGGCAGCAGTATCGACCTCGTCCCTCTTTCGTAGAACCTCGGCAAAGAGCTGCTCCTTGGTTTCGAAATAGTGCAGGAGCCCGGTCTGACTGAGGCCGACGGCGGCGGCGAGCTCGCGAATGGACGCATTGCGATAGCCATGGCGAGCGATGACATCGAGCGCGGTCGTGAGGATTTCGTCGCGCTTTGCGACGCCCTTCGCGTAGGAACCCCGTGCGGCCATTGCCACAGCTTAAGCCAGCGATGGTCGGTTGCGGGTGAAAACAGAATGGGATACGGTTTTCATGCCTTCAGAGCGGAAGAGAATCACGAGCGTCGATCCGCTATCGAACTATGAACCCGGGATTGAGCGCTAGTGATTGAAACCGACAAGACCTTCATCGAAGCGACGACTACCGCCGGACGCGTGCGCGGGTTCTGGCGCGGTGCGTCCGCCGCGTTCCTCGGCATTCCGTTCGCGGAGCCGCCGGTGGGTGAGCTGCGTTTCGCTGCTCCCGTTCCGTATGCGGCCTGGGAGGGCGTGCTGGATGCGGTCGAGTACGGTGCAACTCCGCAACGCAAACAGCTGTCGGAGGTAACCCTGATCCCCGAGCCGTCCATCGCCGGGGAGTCGACACTCAACGTCAACGTGTTCACGCCGTCGCTCGAGACCAGTCTTCCGGTGCTCGTCTACATTCACGGCGGCGGATTTCTCGCCGGCTCCCCTGCCAGCCCCTGGTATGACGGGGCGGCGTTCAACCGTGATGGTGTCGTCACGGTGTCGGTGTCCTATCGCCTCGGCTTCGACGGATTCGGCTGGATCGATGGCGCTCCCCACAACCGCGGTGTTCTGGACTGGCTGCTGGCGCTCGAATGGGTACGCGACAACATCGCGAACTTCGGTGGGGACCCCTCCAAGGTGACGATCGCCGGCCAGTCGGCCGGAGGCGGCGCCGTGCTGACGCTGCTCGGGATGCCGCGCGCTCAGGGACTCTTCCACCGGGTCTATTGCATCTCCGGTGCCGTCGCCGACGTCACGCCGGAGCGCGCGAAAGCTGCCGCGAACAAACTCGCACTCGCCGCAGGCGTTGAACCGACCAGGGCCGGTTTCGCGAGCCTCACGGAGGAACAGCTCCTCATTGCCCAGGGCACCGTCGCAGACATCGGTGGGGAAGGCGATCCCATGGAGGGGCTCACCACCATGCTGGAAGAGGGACTGATCCTCGGACCGGTGATCGACGGCGACCTCATCACCCGGTCGAGCCTCGACTTCATTCGAGCAGGCGTTGGCGCCAACATCCCGCTGGTCCTCGGGGCCACCGACGACGAATTCTCGATGGCTTTCAACGAGGCCAAAAACCAGCTGAGGTTCACCACGGCAAGGTTCCTGCTGGGCAAGATGGGACTGAAAGGCCAGCGCCGCCGCGACTATCTGGCGGCCAACCGAAACATCAAGGGAACCGCAGCGCGACTCGGGCGGTACATGACCGACAAGATGTTCCGCGTTGCGGCGCTCCGCATCGTCGAGGCACGCGCGGATGCTCCGACCTGGTTGTATCGCTTCGCCTGGCGCTCGCCCGTGCACGGTTTCGCCGTTCACTGCCTCGACCTGCCCTTCTTCTTCGATTGCCTAGGCGCGGATGGCGTGACGGCAGTCGCCGGGGATGCACCGCCCCAGAGTCTCGCGGACACCGTTCACGCGGACGCGGTCTCCTTCGTCAAAGAGGGAAACCCCAACTGGCCTACGTACTCAGACCAGGGTTCAACGCAGGTGTTCGACACTCCGTCGACGGTGCAGCTGCACGGCTACGACACGGTGAGAGCGCTGGCAGACTAACGCCGCGCTCCCTTCGCTGAAACCAGCCATTCGCTGAACGTCTGCTTTCCCAGGCGCGCGCCCGGGCCAGGCAAGCACGATCCGTCGCGCAGCCCGCGCCACCATGCGCCAGGAACCCTGACCTCAAGCACCGGGCGGTCGTCGCCGGTCGCCCTCAGGTAGCGACGCACGAGCTCAGACATCCGTTCCTCTTTCGGGCCGGCGAGCTCCGGAAGCAGTCCCTGCGCATCGCCCGTTGCAGTTTCGGCGAGCACGGCGGCCACCTCTGCCGCCGCAATCGGCTGGGAACGCATGGCAGGCACTGCCTGGATCGGCCCGACCCTGCCTCTTGGTATTAGCTGCGCCGCGAACTCGTGGAACTGCGTCGCCCGAAGGATCGTCCATGGGATGTCCGCGGCCGACACCAAATTCTCCTGAGCCTTCTTGCCTGCGTAGTAGCCGGCGTTGATTTTGGCCGCGCCGACGATCGACAGCGCGACGTGATGTTGCACACCGGCCTCTTCCTCTGCGCGAAGGAGATTGCTCGTCACGGTGGTGAAGAACCGCACCGATGCCGTGCCGGAAGAGCCTGCCGGCCCGCTGGCGTCCACGACCGCGTCGACTCCCGTGAGGGTGGTGCTAAGCCCGCTTGCCTCCATTAGATCGAAGCCGGTCGAACGAGTGAGAACGAGTACTTCGTGACCCGCCTCCCGTAGCGCGCCCACGAGGTAGCGCCCGACAACACCGGTGCCACCGGCAATCGCAATCCTCATCGCGCCTCCATCGACAAACTCAGAATTTCACACAAATACCGCGAGAGTCGGGGAGAGTTCACCGACCTCCGCGCCGCTCGATAGTCTCGCTACGTGAACGTCTTCACCGACATCGAAGTCGAATACATCCGCTCCCAGCGGCTCGGCCGACTCGCGACCGCACAGCCCGGCGGGCTGCTGCAGGTCAGTCCGGTCGGCTTCCGGTACAACCCCGCTATAGAGACGATCGACATCGGCGGCCACGGTATGGATGTCAGCAAGAAGTTCCGCAACGTCGAAGCGAACAGCCAGGCTGCATTCGTCATCGACGATGTCGCCTCAACAGACCCGTGGCACCCCCGATTCGTCGAGATCCGCGGATGGGGCGAGGCGATCGAGCACCCGATCGATTCCGGATATGGTGAGCGCCCGGGCATCCCCGCCGCAATCATACGAATCCACCCCTTGCGCATCCTCACGCTCGGACTCGATCCAGCCGCGCCCGGCATGCGCATTACCGCGAGGGACGTCATGGGCGACGACCCTCACCACAACTAGGAGCAAGCCATGAGTTTCAACTCCACCAACGGCACCAGAGGAGGTCGCCCTCCCAAGGCGAACGCACTCACGACCTGGTTCAACAATCGGGCAATCAAGCGCGTCCGTAACAAGGGCGGCAAAGTCATGGGCAACAATCTGCTCGTGCTGAACACCATCGGCAAGAAGAGCGGCGCGGCGCGCGCCGTACCCGTCGGCTGGCTGCCGAGCGAGCACGGAACGTGGCTGATCGTGGCATCCGCTTCGGGCAGCGCCCGCAACCCGGCCTGGTACTACAACATCGCGGCCAATCCAGACAAGGTCAGCATCGACATCGACCGCAAGCACGTTCCAGTGATTCCGGAGCAACTGCACGATGAGGAGCGTGATCGCGCATGGGCGGCGATCGTCGCGGCGGCCCCACAGTTCGCCCGTTACGAGACGAAAACCGACCGTGTGATACCGATCATTCGACTGACGCCGCGGTAGAGGACATCATTCTGATGGCGGATTACGGAACACGCCCCAACTGGAAGTATCGTCTCATCGACCGGAGTTACCGACCAAAGCGGCATCAGGTCACCGCTTGAGAGGGAACATCCGAATGACAGACCGCGCAACCAAGTCGGCAGCACCGGGCGCATTGACGATCGTGCTCTTCGGCATCTATGCCGTCCTCCTGGTGGCGGTGATCCTGTTCAAGTTCCCGTTCCAATATCAGCTGACCGAGAACGGGCGAGAACTCAACCTGATTCCATTCGGAGGCTCGTACACGGACTTCGGCCGATTCGGCATCGGCGAAGTGATCGAGAACGTTCTCATCTTCGTGCCCCTCGGCATCTACATCTCGATGCTCAAGAGGGAGTGGTCCTTTGGTCTTAGAACGCTTGTCGTCGCTGCGACGAGTGTTGGCTTTGAGGCCATCCAGTACGCGTTCAGCATTGGAAGAGCGGACATCACCGACGTCATCTGCAACACGTTCGGGGGCGTGCTCGGCATCGGTCTTTATGCGATAACGGCCAACCTCATGCGAACGCGAACCAATCGAGTGCTCAACATCGTTGCACTCGTCGTGACCGTCATCGTTGTGGCGTTCTTCGCGTTTCTGCGGGCGCACAGCAAGTAGGCGCCGCTCAGTCACTCCTGCTCCCATGTAAAACATTCTTGACATCTCGGCAACGGTGCCGTACCTTCGCAATGTCAAGAATTTTTTACATGTGCGCGAGGAGAAGAAATGTCATCCGAAGAGAAAGGCGTCTGGATCGAACTGGTTGTCGCTATCGCCACCTACATCGCTTACGCGATCCTCGTGATCGGGGAGGTAAGTCGATCGTCCGTCGCAAGCGCACACTATGTTCCACTCATGCTTTCGGCAATCGGAGCATCGATCATCGCGACCGTGATCGTACGCACCGTCGTCTCGACCGTTTCGCCCCGGGATGCTGGCAAGCGCGACATCCGCGATCGCCAGATCTTTCGCATTGGTGAATATGTCGGACGCTGGG
>DASXNG010000027.1:0-2315 GCA_036495225.1 Galbitalea sp. | reverse complement strand
ACGCGCAAGCAAGACCGGATTCGCATCACAGCGTTTGATCCGCGCTGCTACTTCGGTCGCCACGGCGACCGAGTCGATACCCGCGACCCAATTGGCCCTAGGGTCAATTGTCTCGACCTCGTGCATTCCCCATTCGTCACGCTCGTGACCCGGCCGTGGGCCGCGGCGTGTCGATACCGTGCGAGGAGGATATCGATGTGAGATCGTCAGGATTCCGTGCCGCGTGCTTGACGATCGCGGCGACCTTGGATGCGGCGATGATGCAAGCGTGCGAGACCGAGCCGGCCGTTCGTTCGCAGTATGACAAGACGGCCGATTTCGGCGCTTACCGCACGTTCAATTTTGTCTCCCCGCTCGCCACGGACAAGCTCGGGTACTCGACGCTCGTGACTCAGACGCTCAAGGACGCCGTGATTGAGCAGATGCAGGATCGAGGATATGTGTTGTCCGAACGCCCTGACTTGCTGGTGGGTTTCTCGGCCAAACTTGAGCAGAAACGGGCGGTTCGCTCGACCGGGTCGTACTACGGCTACCGCACCGGCCTGTACTCACCGTGGATGAACTACTCGCACGTGTACGGCTACAACTACAGAGAAGGAACGATCAATATCGATTTCGTGGACGCAAGAAGGCAGCAGATGGTCTGGGAAGGTGTCGGGATGGGCGAGGTCAGCGAAGAGAAGCTGCACAACCGGGAGCGCGCGATCGCCGACGCGGTCGCCAACATATTCGTAAAGTATCCATTCCGCGCCGGGGAATCACAGCCGGCCAATCGGGCTGGCTAGAGCCGACACAGCTCGAGCGGGGGCGCAGCAGGCGATTGGGTCTACGTCCAATGTCGCATCCCGACCCGCTCCTGTAGGTACACGCAATGTTCCGTACAGCGCTTTCGATGTGGGCGCTCGTCTTGGCGTGCGCGGCGGTGTTTACCGCCTTCTCCCCGGGAGCGGCAGGTCAGGAGCTGGTCCCACGCGCCTACGTCATTGCTCCGGTCGGGAGCAATGCGGTGGTGCTCCAATACACGCACCTCGGCGGCGACATACAGCTCGACGGGGCGCTCCCCATCACCGGTGCGACGGCTAAGTCAGACCTGATGGCGATTGGGTTCTACAGGACGTTCGGGCTCTTCGACCGCACGGCGAGCGTCACTGTGAACCTTCCTTACGGTTACGGTCAGTTCGCTGGCACGGCATTCGGGGTTCCGCGATCCACGACCCTATCGGGCCTGCTGGACAGCTCGCTTCGACTGTCGATCAACCTGATAGGTGGCAGAGCCATGACCCTGCCGGAATTCGCCCGTTGGCGGCAAAGCAGCCTTCTGGGGGTGAGCATCAAAATCGTCGCACCGACCGGCCAGTACGACTCCACTCGACTGCTCAACTGGGGTACCAATCGGTGGGCGTTCAAGCCCGAGCTCGGTTATTCCCAGCGCCTCGGCAATTGGATCCTGGACGCCTATGTGGGAGCGTGGTTCTACACGACGAACCCGAGATTCTTCTCGAATAATGCATACGTTGCGAGAACGCTGACCCAGGGGCAAGCGCCCATTGGCTCGTTGGAAGGCCATCTGGGCTATAACGTCTCGCCCCGATTTTGGGTCTCCGCTGACGCGAACTTCTGGCGGGGTGGCGCGACGAGCTTGAACGGGGTTTCGAACCCCCGGACGACTCAACAGAGCTCCAGGGTGGGCATCACCGCATCGATTCCGCTGACGGTGCATCAGGCCCTGAAGTTGAGCGCGAGCGACGGCGCGTACGTACACTATGGGGGCAACTATCGCAGCATCTCGCTCGCGTGGCAGTACAGCTGGATCTCCGGCTCGGCGCGCCACTGAAACCGGGTGGCGGGCCGGCGTTCCGCGCTAGTTCGAGTGCGTAGCCTCCCAGGCGCGCACTCTCTTGCGGGCGGCATCGAAGATCCGCTCGTAGTTTCCGCGGCGGATCTTGTACGAAGCCTCCGGCGTCAGCCGTTTCCAGATCGGCTTCCACATCTCATAGACCCTGAGCTGTGCCGAAGGGTCAGTCGGGGCGACCACGTCCGTGCCGAACAGGAATCGATCAGGATAGCGATTGAAAACTGCCGCCGTGCGCTCGATGCTCTGCGGCGACTGAACAGCGTACTTGGCCACTTCGTCCCAGGAGATATCGAAGTCGACGTGCTTGAGCGTGGGGTCGCTCAGCATCTGCTCGACGATCTCGCGGAACGCGGGGTTGTGTTCGACCGTATCTTCCGTCGCCTCAGCACTCTGCGTCGGGTGCACCACCCGACCCAGTCCGAGGTGCGCCCAGATGATCGTGGCGTCGGGATGACGGCGG
>DASXNG010000026.1:0-2800 GCA_036495225.1 Galbitalea sp. | reverse complement strand
CGCCTGAGTGCGTAAACGAATCGTTACGAAACGACGAGGCCATCGCGCGGCGAACTGATGGGAGGGCGACGATGGTCACGCTCCCTCTTGCACCAGGGTACGGGAACGAAAATCTCGCACTTGGGTCGATGCGTGACAGGGTAGCCTTCGGTCGTCCCCTGATCATGCTCGGGCCTCCCATTCCGTCGATGTGAGCCAGTGCTACGCCAGCTCAGGCAGAACCGATGAGTTACGCGAGAAAGCATCGAACTCGGGCGAGCTCATCGAGTGCCTGTCAGAAGCGCGCTTGAGTCCGGCGGAAAAGAGATTGACCGCGCGCAGCAGGTTCTGCGCCTGCTCGTTCAACGCCTCCACGGCGGCGCCCGATTGTCCGACCAGGGTGACGTTCTGTTGTGTGCCAAGCTCGAGGCTCGCAATCATTTCCCGGACTTCGCCGATCTGAAGCGTCTGTTGCTGGCAGGCATCGTGGATTTCGCTCATGATGCCCGTGACGCGCGCCGACGAATCCACGACCTCGGTGATCGTAGAACCGGCTGCGTCGACCTGGCTGGAACCTTCCTTTACGCGGGCATCACTCGCCACGATCAGCTGCTTGATCTCCTTCGCTGCTTCAGCGCTACGCTGCGCGAGCACCCTGACCTCGGAGGCCACCACTGCGAAGCCACGTCCCTGGCTACCGGCACGCGCCGCCTCGACAGCCGCGTTCAGCGCGAGGATGTTGGTCTGGAATGCGATGGAGTCGATGACCGAAATGATCTCGGAGATGCGCCCCGACGATGCGCTGATCTCGTGCATCGTTTCAACGACTCGACCGACGACCTTTCCACCTTCAGCGGAAGTGGCTGACGCACGTTTGGCGAGCTCATCGGCATGCCCCGCGTTTGCGGCGTTCGCAGCTACGCTCGAGTCAAACTCCTTGAGCGCTCCCGTTGCGTGCTGAAGTGCCGTGACCTGATGCTCGGTCCGCGCACCAAGATCCGCGTTGCCGGTTGCGATCTCCTGACTCATGTTGGCGACTCCGTCAGCCGCTTCGCGCACCTGGCCGACGATCTCGGCGAGCGCGTCTCTCATCCGCGCGACGGTCGCCATCACGCTGACCGTATCGCCAGCGCGCAGTTCTGCGTGCCGCGAGAGGTCACCGCCCCGGATCGCGTCGGCGAATTCGATGAGTTCGCCCGGTTCCGCGCCGAGCGACCGAACGATATTGCGCACGACGACGAATGCGACACCGAAACCGATTACGCACGCAAGCGCGGTCAACCCGATCATCGTCAACCGGAAATCGGTACTGATCTGTCGAGCCTCTGCGCCGCCTTGCCGGCTCAGCGCTTCCTGAAAGTCGATCAGCTGATTGATTGCCGCGAGCCACTCCACGAGCGCGGGTCGCGCCTGTTCGAGCAACAAGGTTCGCGCCCCTTCGGTGTCACCGGCTGTCTGCCGTGCGATCACCTCGTCAATGAGTGGCGCGGCCTTGCTGCGCGCATCGAGGACGCGCGAATAGATCGCGCGCTCAGCGGGCGTGATGTCGGTGCGGTCAGTGTAAATATCTGCCATCGGCTTTGCCGATTCGTCATAGTCCGAGGCGAGTTGCCGGATGTGGGTGACGACAGTGGGCAACTCATCGCGCGATACGAGGATGACGTCGCGCAGGGCGATCGACCGGTCATGCACACTGCCCCGGAAGTTGATCGCGTAACGTTCCTTGACGCCGTTCACGTCGATGATCTGATCAAGTCGGTGGCGCACCGCCTCAACACGTGTAATGGAGATCACAGTGAGGACGACGAGGGTCAACAGCAAAACACCGAATCCAGCTATCAACTGCGTCCGAACGCGCAGTCCCGTTGTAGTTCTCATGATTTTCCTTGTTGCTTCCCAGGCCTACTTGTTTCGCAGACGCCGCGCAGGCGTTCGTGGCGAACATGAGGAGGCTCGATGCGCCGTCCAGTGTTGCAGAGCGCGAAAAAGACTGCAGTCCCATCAAGCCTCGTTAACGGCTATTCTCGGCCGCAAGTTGAGGTCCGTCTGCCTGGAATTGTTGACCATCCACTCGTCCGTACGAAACCGGTCGGTTTCGTACGCTTTCATGTGTCTTTCATCATTGACGCAGTCGCCGGTCACGACCGCGTTGACCCGGCTACTTCGGGTACTGCTGGCGAGAGTGCACCACCGCCAGAATCTCGACGGCTATCGCAGTCACGCTGTACACAACGATGTAGTTCGGGTGCGCGACGATTTCATGCGTGCCGGGCACACGGCCCGCGCGAAACAGGTAGGGATAATCAGAGGCGGGCAGCACAGCTGATTCGATGGTCGCTTTCAACGACCGCGCTGCTGTGGGACTGCGCTCAGCGATGAACGCAATGATGTTGGCAAGATCCGCGAGTGCGGACCGACGCCAAACGATCGGCAAACTCACGTTTGCTTCGACGCTCGGCGCTGCTCGGCGGCACGGATGATGCCCTCCATTTCCGCCATCACCTGGTCATGGGGAATAGTCGGCCGCGTGTCGGCGAGCGACGCCTCAACCTTGGCACGAAACCAGCGGTCATAGGCCTCAGCCTCTTCGACTGTGCCGAACTCCGATTCGATGGGGGAAAGGACGGTAGGCATGTGGCAAGTATATCCGGATTGCTGCGAGCGAACGACGAGCGGCAGGCGGTCGGTCCAGTCCATCACCGGACGCGCGGCAGACCGACACGCCCATAAAAAAAGCCCGCCACCGGGAAGGGGCGGGCGTAATCCATATCCGAGGAGATCGATACATGGAGGAGACGGAAGTAAGTATAAACCCTAATCA
>DASXNG010000025.1:0-5029 GCA_036495225.1 Galbitalea sp. | reverse complement strand
TGGATGCCCGGCTTCGCGCGATGGCCGACGTCGAAAGCCGCGCGCTCGCGAGCACCTATCGCGTGAGCGAGGCATCCATCAATCGCGCACTGACGACCGGGGAAACGGCCGATACCGTCCGGGAGTTTCTTGCGAGTATTTCGCTCACCGGGATTCCTCAACCGCTCGAATACCTCATCGTCGGCGCCGCCGCCCGCTTCGGGTCGCTTCGCGTCGGACGCATCACGCAGAGTTCGATCATCGCGAACCAGCCAGGAGCGAAGAGTTACGTCAGTGCGGAAGACGCAACGCAGCTGTCGGCGATCCTCGTCGACCACGGGCTGACCGCACTCGGATTCACTCGCGTTGGGCCATACAGGGCTGTGAGTCGGTTCGATTTCGAGGTTGTCTTCTGGTCGCTGAGCGAGGCGCGCTACCCGGTCGCCGCAGAGGACGAGAACGGCCGTATTGTGCTGCTGGAGCGCCGCCGGGTCGCGCGACCGGTGAGTGCACCACAGGAATCGCCGGCGCTGGTGATCGTTCGCAGGCTTCGCGCCGTCACGGAAACCACGCCGGCCGAAACAGGACAGGCGTGGCTGGAGCGGCAGATCGACACTGCCATCCGCGCCAAGATCGGCCTGACGGTGACTGTTGCAATGCCTGACGGTTCCTCGGTGGACCTGCAGCTCGAACCAGCCTCACTCGCCGGCGGCCGCCTCCGCGCGCGCGACCGCCGCTCCGACCTGGAGCGCACGCTGCCGCTGTCGAGCATCACCGCGGTGGGGCCGGCGCTGGAGTAGAGGTCATCGGTGGTTGAGTAGCGACGCGCAGCGCCGCGTATCGACACCCTTGTGCGTTCCGAAGAACAAAAGCGGCATGGATGTGTCCGTGCGGTCGGCGTGGGAGGGCATTTGGTCGTTTTCGCGATGATTTCCCCTCCCGAACAGCTCGTCGGCAGGATGCGACCCGCAAAAATGCCCAAAATCTCCTGCTGAAGGTGCCAAACACTCAAATCATCCTGTTGACGGGCGCCCGGCGTCGTCGAGACCTCACATGCGGAGCTACCCGGCGCCGAGTAATTCGTACGTGAGATCTCGACAAGCTCGATCCCCGGGGTCTGCGACTAGGCTCGTGTGGTGACTTTGCCCGACGGTCCGCTCATCGTGCAGAGCGATCGCACCGTTCTCCTTGAGGTCGCGCATCCCGCAGCCGAGGACGCGCGCCACGACCTCGCCGTCTTCGCCGAACTCGAGCGGGCACCCGAGCACATCCACACGTACCGCATCACGCGGCTCGGTCTGTGGAATGCCCGCGCCGCCGGACACAGCGCGGAAGACATGCTCGCAACGCTCGACCGCTACAGCCGCTTCCCAATCCCGCAGGCTGTCTCCGTCGACATCGCCGACACCGTCGCCCGCTACGGACGCCTCGTCATCGAGCGAGCGGATGACGGTGCCCTCACGCTCACCGCAACAGACCCGCACGTGCTCAGCGAGATCACCCGTGCACGCAAGGTTGCCGCCCTCCTCTTCGAGAAGCGCGGACCCCACACCTACGTGATCCAAGCGTGGGCACGGGGCCAACTCAAGCAGGAGCTGCTCAAGCTCGGATGGCCAGCAGAAGACCTCGCGGGTTATACGCCGGGCACGCCGCATCCGATCGACCTCGTCGAGGACGGCTGGTCCCTGCGGGAGTACCAGAACCAGGCCGTCAGCAACTTCTTCGACCACGGGTCGGGTGTCGTCGTGCTCCCCTGTGGTGCAGGCAAGACGCTCGTTGGGGCCGGCGCCATGGCGACCGTGAAGACGACGACGCTCATCCTCGTCACGAACACGGTTTCTGCCCGGCAGTGGCGCAGCGAGCTCCTGAAGCGCACGACGCTCACCGAGGACGACATCGGCGAGTACTCGGGACTCGTCAAACAGGTGCGCCCGGTGACGATCGCGACGTACCAGATCCTGACGGCACGGCGGCAGGGCGAGTACACGCACCTCGCGCTCCTCGACGCGCTCGACTGGGGTCTGGTGATCTACGACGAGGTGCACCTCCTACCGGCTCCGGTCTTCAAGCTGACCGCTGACCTTCAGGCCCGTCGGCGCCTTGGCCTCACCGCGACGCTGGTTCGCGAGGATGGGCGCGAAGGCGATGTGTTCAGTCTCATCGGCCCCAAGCGTTTCGACGCCCCATGGAAGGAGATCGAGGCGCAGGGCTTCATCTCCCCCGCATCCTGCTACGAGGTCAGGATCGATCTGCCAGAGCAGGAGAGGCTCGAGTATGCGGCATCCGCTGACGACGAGCGTTATCGGCTTGCTGCGACCGCACCCGCGAAGCTCGGCGTCGTTCGTTCCCTCGTGGCCAAGCACGAGGGCGAACGCATCCTCGTGATCGGGCAGTATCTCGACCAGATCGATGAACTCGCCGTCGCTCTGGACGCCCCGAAGCTCACCGGCGCGACCCCGGTCGACGAGCGGGAACGGCTGTACCAGGAGTTCCGCGATGGCACGACAAAGGTGCTCGTTGTCTCCAAGGTCGCCAACTTCAGCGTCGACCTGCCGGAGGCGACCGTCGCGATCCAGGTGTCAGGCAGCTTCGGTTCGCGACAGGAGGAGGCGCAGCGACTCGGTCGCCTGTTGCGTCCGAAGGAGAGCGGCCTCCCCGCCAACTTCTACACCCTCGTCGCGCGCGACACGGTCGACCAGGACTTCGCCCAGAACCGCCAGCGCTTCCTCGCAGAGCAGGGCTACAGCTACACGATCCTCGACACGGAGGATGTCGCGGCCGCGTAGCTAGTTCGGTCCCCGAGAGATACCGGTCCCTGAGCGATACCGGTCCCTGAGTTTGTCGAAGGGGCCAATCCGCGAGGCCCCTTCGATGAACTCAGGGACCGACCACACCTCAGGGACCGACTACCGCTAGCCCTTCTTGAGCGTGATCGAGACCGGAGTGGCGTTCTGGAAGAGGTCGAGCACGGGGCAGTGCGCGTCGACCGCGGCGCGGAGCTCCTGGTAGCGCTCTTCCGTCTCGGGGCCGGTGACCGTCACGGCCAGACGCACGTGGCCGAAGCCAGCGCGCTGATCGTCGCTGATGCCAAAGAGCTTGCGTGCGTCGAGGTCGCCTTCCGACTTGATGTCGATCTCATCGACCTGGATGCCGAGCGCCTGCGCGTACAGGCGGTAGACGACGACCTGGCAGGAGATGAGGGCCGCGAGCGCGTACTCCACCGGGCTGGCCGCGACATCGTCGCCCGCAAGGGACTCCGGCTCGTCGATCAGAAACTCGTGCTTTCCGGCACGGATGCGAGTGGTAACTGCACCTTCGCCCGTCGCGTTCACGCGATAAGTCAGTTGTGCGTTGGCGGTGTCTGCGGCGATGCGTTCGCCCCATGCGGTGCCGGCGGCGACGAGACGAGCAGCGCGCTCATCAGCAGAAACGGTAGGTGCTGAGCTGAGGTAGGTGAGTGTCATGCGGGCAAGTTTGAGCCGAGGCATCCGCTGCGTCTATGGCACCGCGTCACGTGGCGTCACCCAGCGTAACCATGTGACGTATCTGTTTCCCAGAAACCTCACAGACAACGCGCAGAGACTGGCACCATGAGCGACGGACCCAAGATCCTTATTGTCGACGACGAGCCGAACATCCGCGACCTTCTCACGACCAGCCTCCGCTTCGCGGGCTTTGCCGTGCGGGCAGTCGGAAACGGCGCAGGCGCCATCTCCGCAGTGCTCGAGGAAGAGCCAGATCTGATCATCCTCGACGTCATGCTGCCAGACATGAACGGCTTCGGCGTCACCAAACGTCTGCGTGCATCCGGCTACACAGCTCCCATTCTTTTCCTGACCGCGAAGGATGACACTGAGGACAAGATCACCGGCCTGACGGTCGGCGGCGACGACTATGTCACCAAGCCGTTCAGCCTCGACGAGATCGTTGCGCGCCTGAAGGCCATCCTTCGCCGCACCATGCACGACGACGAGGAAGCCATCATCCGCGCCGGCGAACTGAGCATGGACCAGGACACCCACGAGGTCACTGTCGGCACAGAGCAGATCGAACTCAGCCCGACCGAGTTCAAGCTGCTGCGCTACCTGATGCTCAACCCGAACCGCGTTCTGTCGAAGGCGCAGATCCTCGACCACGTATGGGAGTACGACTTCAACGGCGACGCAGGCATCGTGGAGAGCTACATCTCCTACCTGCGCCGCAAGCTGGACCAGTACTCCGAGGAACCGATCATCCAGACCAAACGCGGATTCGGTTACATGCTGCGCGCCTCGAAGGTCTAGCCTTACCCCCTAATGCACGAACAGCTCACGGAGTGGTGGAACGGGATTTCACTACGCGGCAAAATCACGGGCGTCACTGTGATGCTGCTGACATTAGGACTCATCGTCGCGGGCGTCGGAACCATGAGTTTCCTGCGCACCTACCTGCAGGGTGAGGTCTACAACAAGATCACCGCGTACTCGTCGGAGGCGAACGATGCGGCGGTCGCGGCCTGCACCCCAAGCGCTCGCGTCGCCCCGGACTATTACTTCGCGGTGATCAGCCTCGACGGCAAGGTGCAGTGCCACAACGAGGCGGCCGGTTCATCCACACCCGTTGTCAGCGAAAAGACGCTCCCTCCGGTGATCCACAGCGGCCAAGCCTTCACCTTGAGCGACAAGCCCGGGCTGACGCACTGGAGCGCGGTCGGCTACCCGACAACATCAGCGGATGGCACCGTGACCGGCGCCGTCATCGTCGGATACAACCTGAGCGAAAACGAGTCCACGATCGGGACGTTCGCACTCATCTTCCTGTTCTTCGCGCTGACCGTTGTCGTGCTCGGCGGAGCGCTGACCCGATTGCTTGTCGCGTCGACCTTCGCGCCGCTGCGAGAGGTGGAAGACACCGCTGCACGGTTCGCGGCCGGCGACTTCAGCCAACGACTCGAGCGGGCACCCCGCAACACCGAGGTCGGGCGGCTCAACGAGTCGCTGAACACGATGCTGTCGAGAATCGACTCCGCCTTCGCGGACCGTCTGAAGACCGTTGAGCAGATGCGACGATT
>DASXNG010000024.1:0-1628 GCA_036495225.1 Galbitalea sp. | reverse complement strand
TGCAAATCGCCCACTCACAAGTGCAACTGATCGCGTGTAGACGCCGAAAACGGTCTGCCCCTCAGAAATCGGGTGATGCACGAGGCCGCTGTCGGCTTCGATCGAGCGCGCCGCTTCCGCGACGTCGCGCGCTCGAAGGGTTGCGAGCAGGTCCCGCATGAGCACCGCGCGCTTTCCGCGTCGTTCGGCGAGGCCGTGTTCCACGAGAAACATTTCGCGCTCGGCGAGTGTTTGTCGGACTTCGGCTCCGAAACCCTTTGATGCCAAGGCTTCTTTCTCACCCAGCAGTTGCCGGTCAAGCCAGGTGACGCCCATCGCTCGGACCTGTTGATGGATCGACAGCTCTGCGCGCAGGTCCACGAGCACGCCCTGCGTCCGCTTCGAATCGTAGGCGCGACCCCGCTCGATGAGATCTGGCGGCACACGCCAGACGCCCTCTTCCAGCCGCTCAACAATGCCGACTCTTCGCAGCGATTCGAGTCGACGTACGTGTGCCTGTACGAAGGCCTCCGGGTTGCGCCCGTGCGTGCGGGCTTGGGCAACGTGTTGATCCGCTCGATAGATCCCGCCTTCCGCAATAGCGGCAACTGTGCGATCGGCGGGTCGCGCATCGGCCCCGGCTCGCACCGTCACGATGCCTCCGGCTGGAAACCCTGAAAGGTCGGCGTTCGGCGGGAGTGCCACATAGTGAGCACGACCGTCGACCCCGTCGACGATGAGGTAACCGCGCTCGTACAATTCGTCCACCAACCCTTTTGCTGCGACCCGACCGGTAACTCGAGCACTTGGGCGCGTTGGGTCGAAAATGGCGTGCTCGCGATCCCGTGCCGAGAACGCGCGCTGCATGGTGCGAATGATGTCGCCTCGCTCCCCCATGGCGCGCAAGGTCGCCTCCGATTGCGAGGCTACCGTCCAGACGCCGGGCTCCACCTTGCTAGCAAGGCCCATCTCAGCGAGGCGATCCAGCCGGCCGATCAGGAGTGCGTGGCGAAACCGATCTCGCGTATCGGGAGACTGCTGCCGCAGATCGGCGATACCGTTTCGTAGATGCTGCTGGATGGTGCGGTCGAGGTCAGTCCAACGCTCCTGCTGAACCTCCCTGGACAGACCCTCCTGGATCTCCAACTCCGTGCGAGGCCCAAGCCACTCGGTCGCGATCTCGGCGGCGCGCATCCGCATGCCGTGCGACAGGTAGTCACGGGCAATCACCAGGTCGCAGCCGTTCTGATCCTTGCCTCGAAGTAGGATATGCGTGTGCGGGTTGTCGGTATCCCAGTGATCCACCGCGACCCAATCGAGCCGTGTTTCCAAGTCGCGTTCCATCTGCGCCATGAGTTCACGGGTGTAGGTCTTCAAATCAACGAGCTGCGTCGCATCCTCCGGCGAGACGATGAATCGGAATTGGTGACGGTCCTCCGCGCAGCGCTCCGCAAACACATCGCCGTCCGCGTGATCGGTGATTGCTCCATAGAGTTGCCCGCGCCCCCCGTTGCGATCGACGCCCCCTCGCTCGACATAGTTCTCGTGGTCCTTGGTCGACTGCCGTCCTCGACCTTCGAAGACCACGAGCCGTGACTTGATGACGACGCGCCGAGCACGGGAGGTCAGAGACTGGCCGGCGAACTTCG
>DASXNG010000023.1:0-12620 GCA_036495225.1 Galbitalea sp. | reverse complement strand
TCGCGCCGCTCGCCACGATTCCCGCATAGAGGTCGCCTGCGGCTCCCGCCGCTGCCATCGCTCGGTCGCCGGACATCGCAGCGAGGATGCGAGGCTCAAGTTGGGCGGCGTCCGCCACCACGAGTTTCCAGCCGTCGTCCGCGACCGCCGCCGCGCGGATCTGCTTGGGAAGCTGCAGCGCTCCCCCGCCGCTGGTTGCCCAGCGTCCTGTCACGACACCGCCGACCACGTAGTCTGGCCGGAAACGGCCGTCCTTCACCCACGTCTCCACCCAGTTCCAACCATTCGCGGACGCGAGCCGCGAAAGCTTCTTGTACTCGAGCAGCGGCGGGATCGCGGGATGCTTGACCTTCTTCAGCTCCCACGACCGCGTGCTCGTCACGAGGATGCCGCCCATCGCGAGCCCCTTCACGAGGTCGCTGGGCGAGTCGGGGTTGAGGTCGGAATAGCCCAGCTTCTCGCGAGTCTCATCGAGGAGCGCCTGCGTCTTGGCCGGGCGCTCCCCCGGCTTTGGCCGCGGACCGAGCAGTTCCGTCAGAATCTCGTCGTGGATGTCCGCCCTCCACGGCATCCCGGCGAATCGCATCTCTGCGGCGATGAGTGCGCCCGCGGACTCCGCCGCCAGGAGGCGCTGGATGCGACCCGGCTCCGCGGATGACTCGACCGCCGCCTGCTGGAGCGCCCACTCCGCGATGGGGTCGGCCGCGGCATCCTGTTCGACCGAGTCATCATCGTCGAGATCGTCCAGATCGAAGAGGGCGCCGTCGGGCACGCGATCGGTCTTCGGCGGACGGTCCCACGGCCCCGGCGCCGCTCGGGCGAGCTCCGAGCTGGCCGTCAGCACCGAGTTACGGAGAATCGCATGGCTGAGCCGCAGGTCGACGCAGCGCGCGACTCGCACACCGGCCTCGAGCAGCGGTGGGTACCAGCGGGACGTGTCATCCCAAACCCAGCGCGGTATGTCGGCCGAGCGCTCGGCATCGCGCACCCGCGCCGGAAAGTCGCCCTCGGCCAGCACTTCCGCGTCGCCGGACTGCGGGGTGAGCCGAACCCCGCCGGCGACGAGTTCGACCACGATGTGCACCCCACCAGTCTGCCCGGGCACGGCGACATCCGCCGCCCGCCTCCATCCCGTGCCTGCTGTTCGAATTTTCAGGAATTTCGCGCAACACACCCACCGCGGTCGTTGCTACTTCGCGGATGGCTGTTCGCGCGCCGAACCAATTTCCTGAAAATTCGAACGACACGCGAGCGGTCCCCTGGCGAGCGCACCCGCGTGGTGACGCGTTCCCACGGAAAAACGCACTTGGTGCTGGGCACCATCGCGGAGCCATACGAATTTTCATGAGTCTCGTCACCGCGACGACCCGCGTGCGGCGAGTTACCGCGACTAGGCCTCACGGCGCCGGACGGATCTCCTGAAAATTCGAACGGCAGCGGAGCAACCTGGCCCGGGCGCATCGCCGCGGGCGGCAACCGCTACTCGTGCAGGAGCGTGCCGTCCTTTTTGAGCACGTTCTTCTCGCCGGCCTCGATGGGGATGGTGAAGCGGTTCTGCTTGGGCGGCAGCGGGCAGTTGAACGCGTAGCTGAAGGCACAGGGCGGCAGTATGGCGCGGTTGAAGTCGAGCGTGATCGTGCCGTCGGCGTTGGGCGCCACGAACAGGAACCGCCCGACGGAGTACGTGGATGTGCCGCTGGTCGCGTCTGCGAAGACCAACTGGAGCGCTCGGCCAGCCTTGAAGGCGGCGAGGTCATAGTCGACACCGTCCTTCGTGAAGGTGATGTCACCGGGGATGACCTCATCCCGGGTCAGGCCGTCGTCCTTGAGGTGCTCGAAGCCCATGGCCTTGCCGCCCGCGATTTCGTTCCACTGCGCCGTGATCACCCAGTCCGGGTTGTACGGGAAGGCGTCGATCGACCCGAACTCCTGGATTCCCTCGGAATTGGCATCCCACACCCGCAGCGCGTAGCTGCCCGTGGAGCTGGCGATGACAAACCCGGTCACGCTGTCGCTGAAGACGATCTCGCTCGGCGCCGGGTCATCCTTCCCACGCACGACAACCGAACCGTCCACCAACGAGCCGTCGACCACGATCGCGTCGGCCGCGGACGCAGTAAGGAGCAATCCGGATGCGCCTGATGGAGCCGGCGCCCAAACGCCCGGCACCCCATAAATCGTCTGCGACGAGTCGATCCACTGCGTGTTCACCAGGGCCAGGCTGCCCTTGGGCTGCACGACCGACTCTTCCCTGCGCGAGTGGTACGTGGCGTACAGGTCTTCGGCGGTAGGCGCGTTCGTTGCAGTGTCAGTCATGCGTTCCATCCTCGTTCAGCTCTCTCACACCAACGACGAGCAACACGAAAAAATTGCCACACACGGGATCAAACTTCAGTACGGCCGCACCTTCCCGAATGGCGCGGCCGCACTGATCCCCGAACTTCGTCCTACAGATTCTCGCGAAGCAGCGGTGTCGTCGTTCCGGTTACCCGGATCTCAACACTGCGAATATCCCCCGTTGCGATGTCGGACGAAGCTGTCAGACCCGCAGCGTACGGGCCGGAAGAACTCCACGTGGCGACCGTCGTCTTCATACCGGACTTCTGAGTCACCACGAGGTCGTATGAAACGGGACCGGTCGACTCCCACGCGTCATTCGCATAGTTGCACGACCAATCGAATCGCGTGCCCCAGCCCTTGTGGGTGACCACCATTTTTGCGGTGATCTCGTTCTGGTGCAGCGGCGCCATGGCGACCGCCGTGACCACGGGCGCGTGCGGCTGCGCCGTGAGCGCGACCCCGCCACCAACGAAGATGGCGGCAACGACGACAGCGGCGCCAATCAAAGAGAAGCGGATGCGGCGACGTCGACGACTCGTCGCGACGGCGAGCCGCTGCACGAGCCCTGGCGTGTGAACGCTATCCCTCAGGTGTTCGTCGACACCCGGAGTCACGTCGTCTTCGCTCAGCAATGCGGTCGCGTCTGTCGACGTCAGCTTGCTCAGGATGCCGGGAAGTCCGGCTAGTTCGGCAACACCGGCCGAGCATTCCGGGCAGGTCGGGAGGTGCTGCTCGTAGGCGCGACGGTCGTCGGCGCTCAGCGCACCGAGCACGTACGCGGCGTCCCAGTCACGGAATCGGTCAGCTGTTTCGGTCACTGGGTCACACCCCTCTCCTGAAGCGCAATGCGCATCGCACGCAGTGCGTAGTGCAGACGGGATTTCACGGTGCCCTCCGGAAGGTCGTTGGCGCGGGCAATTTCCGCGACCGTTTGTCCGAGGTAGTAGGCGCTCACCACCGCGGTGCGGTGTTCGAGCGAGAGTGACGCGAGGGCGTCCGACAACACCCACGCGTCCAACAGCGCATCCGCGCCATCGGATGTTGCAAACTCGGGCAGGTTCTCTGTGACGATCTCGCGGGTGTGCCTCGCGCTGCGTCGATCGTCGATCACGATGTTCCGCACGACCGTGAACAACCAGGCGCGAGTCGACTCGTCGCTCTGCTCGAGAATGGCGGGTTTCTTCCATGCGCGAAGCATTGCCTCCTGCACGACGTCCTGTGCAAGCGCATAGTCCCCCGTCAGTCGAGTCGCGAAGCGGAGTAGCGCGGGCCCGTGGGCATCGTGAATCGCGCGCAGCAGCTCAGCCTGGTCAGTCGCCACGTGTCACACCTCCATTTCATACAACGAAGTCATCCGCGATTTAGTTCAATTCTGTGCCGATCGGGTCCGGCGGTTTCTCGTCGTTCACAATAGGCAGCCATCGGTGGCGAACGAGCGGAAACCTCATCGACACGCGCTGCTGGTAGCGTCCCCTCATGGCAGACTCCAGCACCCCCTCAAGTCGCTTCACGCAGGCGCGCTGGCGGAACATCAGTGACCTCCCCCTGACCGTCAGCGCCATCATCTTCCTCGTGGCTTACGCGTGGGAGGTCATCGCCGATCTAAAACCCCCATACGAGACGATCACGGAAACGGCGATGTGGATCGTGTGGGGACTTTTCACGATCGACTACATCGTGAATCTCGTCCTCGCGCCGCGACGACTGCGATGGTTCTTCACGCACTTCTACGAGTTGCTCATAGTGGTGCTGCCCGTGCTGCGTCCCTTGCGCCTTCTGCGATTGATCTCGCTGTTGGCGATCCTCCAGCGGGGCGCCGGTCGCGCGTTGCGTGGTCGCGTGGTGATTTACGCGGTGGGGGCGACGGTGATCCTCGTGTTTGTCGCCGCTCTCGCGGAACTGGACGTCGAGCGCGGGCAGCCGCACACGCGCATCCACGATTTTGCGGACGCGATCTGGTGGTCGATCGTCACGATCACCTCCGTTGGCTATGGCGACATCGCGCCGGTCACCTTCGTCGGACGCGTCATCGCCGTCGGCATGATGATTGCCGGTATTGCCCTGCTCGGAACGGTGACGGCCACGCTCGCCTCCTTCTTCATCGACCGCGTCGCCGATTCGACCAAAGCGGAGGCCGACCAGACCCACGTCGCTCTCGCGAAGCTGACGGCTGAGATCGTCATGCTGCGTGAGCAAGTGCGGCAAGTCGCGACAGAGGAACAAGTCCCCGACGCAAAATTAGCTGACGCAAAATAGGCGCCCACCCGCTAGACCCGTCCAGACCCGGAGTAACCATGACTAGTTCTGCCCCCGTTTCGACTCTCGAAGGCTGGAAGGTTTCGCCGTTCACGGGTGGTGGTCGAACTCATGACGTGTATGAGAAGGGCAGCGGGCCGGGAGTTGTGCTGATTCCGGAGGCACCAGGACTGACGCCGGAGGTGCTCGGCCTGGCGGATCACCTGGTAGCCGAGGGATTCACGGTCGCGGTGCCGTCGGCATTCGGCACACCGGGGCGCGAACCTTCGGCCGGCTACACGATGTCGTCGCTGGCGAGAATCTGCGTTTCGGCCGAGTTCCGCGCGTTCGCAACGAACGCGCATCGTCCCATCACGGATTTCCTGCGTGCGGTGGCATCCGATCTGGCTTCACGCACGCCTGGACCAGGCGTGGGCGTCATCGGCATGTGCTTCACCGGAGGGTTCGCGCTCGCGACGGCGGTGGACGGGTCGGTACTCGCGGCGGTCGCGTCCCAACCCGCGACACCGTTCCCCGTCAGTCGGGCGAGACGCATCGACCCCGGCATGTCCAGTGAGGAATTGGATGTCGTGGCGGCCCGTTCCGCCGATGGGAGCCTCTGCGCCATTGGCCTCCGCTTCAGCGAAGACTTCTCGGCTCCTCGGGAGCGGTTCGCGACCCTCAAGGCGCGTCTGGGCGACGCGTTCGAGGTCATCGAGTTGGACTCTTCGCCCGGAAACGCGGACGGCTTTTCGAAGGGAGCGCACTCTGTGCTCACCGGCGAGGTGCGCGAATCCCCGGCAAACTCTGCATTCCGTGCCCGCGAACGGGTGGTGGAGTTCTTGCGCGAGCGCCTTACGCCCGGCAAATAACGAGGGCTGGTCGCGGTTCGAGCCGGACGTTTCGCCACGCACCGGCGCATCAGCCGAGCGACGTACGCGGGAGTATCCACAGGACTGATTTGAGCAGCCGTCAGCATCAATAGGCTTGCGGCCATGACGCAGACCTTCTCGGACACCGCAGCCGCGTACTTCGCCGCAACCACACGATGCCCGCGCTGCGACACGGCCCTCGTTCGAGTCGGGATTTGTGTCTCGTGCCGAGCTGACGTGAGCGGAGAAGCAGCCGTGGAAGTGCGTCGCGCGTCCCTGGAGGTCGTTGAGGCGATCCGGATGCGGCAGCTCGCGATCGACGCCCTTCCCACCGTTGCGTATGTTGGGCCGCCGATGGCTGCGACTGCGGGCGTGGCCCCTTCGAGGGTCTCAGGGAGCGTGCCGCGCGAGGGCTCGCAGATCAGCGTTCAGTCAGTGCTCGCCGTCGTCGGCGCCGGGCTCCTCGCGATCGCGGCCATCGTGTTCACATTCCTCAACCCCGGGCTCACAACCTTCGACGCCCGCACGGCGATCATTGCCGTGACGACCGTGATCTTCCTCGGGGGTGCGTGGCTGCTCGCGCGGGCGAAGTTGCAGTTCTCGGCAGAGGCGGTCGGCGCACTGGGGATGGTCTTCGTCGCGCTCGACGTGTGGGCTTTCTCTTCGCTCGCGCCGACATCCATCAGTCCCTATGTTTTCGCCGGTATCGGCACGCTGGTGAGCGCAGCGGCCATGATTGGTATCGCCTGGCTGGCACGAATCCGAAGCTGGCTTTGGCTCGGTCTCATCGGGCTCGAGATCGCACCCGTGTGGTTCGGGTACGCGGTCGGTACGGCATGGTCTGCGCTGATCGGATACCTCGGCGTTGCCTTCGTGGTGCTCGCAGTGCATGAGCTGACGAAACTGATGCGCGGTCGCTTCGGCACTGACCTGCGTTCGGAGCGAATGACCGCATCCATCGTCGAAGTCATTGCGGTTTCGGCCATTTGTCTCCAATCGCTGGCCCTCCTGGCCGACGCTCCGCAGGTCTCCGCGGTCTACCTCGCGCTCACCCTGCTCGCTCTGCTGAGCGCACGGAATCACTTCGCGGGGCTCTGGAGCTTTCTGTCCGGAGCCTTCTTCGGGGCGGCATTCATCGTTCTGAGCTTCTCATCACAGTTGCCGGATAGCGGATGGCGCGTGGCACTCCCGCCACTACTGGGCGCGGTTGGGCTCGCCCTCGCCGCGATCACTGTGAGACTGCGAACGGCACGGCACAGGCTCGACCTGAGGGCGGGTGCGGTCGTCATTGGCGGCATGAGCGTCCTGCTTGCCGCGACTGTGTACCCGGCGGCGATTTGGGTCGCGCAGTACGTGGTGCCGTTCGACGATCCGCTCGCGTACACCTACGAACTCGGCGCCGTCGCGAGCCTCGCTGCCGCCGCCCTCGGCCTGTTGTCCGCCCGCTTGTTCGCCCCGACGATGGTCGGTGTCAGGCTGCGTGCCACGACGCTGCTGCTTGCCATCTGCTTCGGCGGCGCCGCTCTGGTCACTTTCGCCGGCTGGCACGGTTTCCCGCCAGCCACGAGGGTGGCAATCGCTCTTGGCTGTGCTGTCGTGCTCAGCAGGTTGCTTTCGCTGCTGCTGCCGTTGGTCGACGCGCCTCGGACCGTTCGCCTGCCGCTCATTGTCGGCGTTCACCTCCTCGTCATTGAGGCGGCCATCGTCGCCTGGGACACCAACCCCCTGAGCATCATCGGAGGCGCAGCGGTCGTCGTCGCCCTGGTTCCCGTGGCATTGACTGTCCCGCGCCTCATTCGGCCGGCGTACACCGCGGTGGGCTTCGCCTACGCACTCGTTGTCTTCGCACACGCACTGTCGCTCACCCAGCTGGAGACCGTCGCAATACTTTGCCTCACCACGACTCTCGCATCGGTCACCGCGCTGACCGTGACACTGTTTAGACGGATCCCGGCGCGTCACTGGTACGCGATTCTCGCGGTGACATCCGTGCCGTTCGTCATCGGAATCGTCTCCGTGCTGTTCGAGCGAAGCGGCTGGACCGGGCTGTCGACACTGGTCACCTTCGCCTTGGCGCTCACCCTGCTGGTGAGCCGCCGACCCGGCCTGAGCACGGTTCTTCGCACCATCGCGGCGGCCCTGCTCGTGCCCGCCCTCGCGGTCGCGGTCATTTGCATCGGCGCGCAGTTGCTCGTCAGCAGTGGCTCCCCCGTCACCCTGCCGATCATCGCCGTGATCGTTGCGTGCGCGTTGCCGAGCACCCAACTGATCGAGGCCACCCTCGTGCGCCACGGACTCGCATCGACGGATGCTCGGCTCGCGCGAATCGCCATCGAGGCTTCCTCGCTCGTCACAGCAGTCTTTGCGGTGTTACTGGCGCTCGTACGCTCCGCCGCGGGGCTGAACATCAGCTTCCTCGTGCTGTTGATCATCGGGCTGGGTGCCGCTGCATCGGGTTACGTCACTCATCGTCGGTACCCCTGGATCGTCGCCGCAGCAGCCTGGACCGGCGCGCTCTGGTGTGGCTGGGGCATCCTGGGCGTCTCGGTCATCGAGCCATACATTCTGCCGCCAGCGATCGCCGCGACCCTCGTCGGCGCAATCGCCGTGGTCCGCAAACTGCCGGGCATCGGACTGTACGCGGTCGGGCTGGCATGCGCCGTAGTCCCCTCGTTGGCCGTGCTCGCGATTTGGGGCAACGCCGGCTCGACTCCCTGGCGGGCCTACGGACTGCTGGCAGCATCCGCCGTCCTCATCGCACTGGGTGGCGTGATGTCGCGCCGCCAGTCCGGATCGCGGTTCGGGATGCTGGCGACGCCAACCCTCCTCGTCGGCATGGCCGCCGCGGCCGGCGGAACAACGCAGGCCGTGCGATGGGCGTGGGGGCTCGACCCTCTGGCGAATTCGACCACCGCTTTTGTGATGACCGCGGTGCTCACAATCAGCGCCGTCTCGGCCGCGCTCGCCTCGATTGCGGGCAGGTACCTGATCACGCCTGCCCGGCTCGAGAGGGCAAGGTGGCGCTGGGTCTACGTGCCTGCGTCGGCCTACCTGGTCGTCGGGCCGATGGCCGCAGAGCGCGCCGGCTGGTTCGTCGTCTGGACGCTGTGGCTGCTCACTCTGGCGCTGCTCGCGCTGATGATCGTGACGGTGCTGCGTGCCAGTCGGCGGCCGACCGCGCTGCCTCCGGTCTGGGTGACCTTCGCGCTCGCGTGGTGCGTTGCCGTCGTTGGCTGGAGCGATCGCGCGTTGCGCGTGGAAGCCTTTTCGCTGCCGCTCGGACTCGCACTGTTGGCAGTTGGGGTGATCGTGATGGTCCGGCCGAGTGAGTCGAAAGGCACTCTCACGTCCTGGCCGGTCGGCTACTCGGGATCGTGGCGGCTGCTCACCCCCGGGCTGGTTGTCACCTTCCTGCCATCCGTGTTGGCCACCGGAACCGACCCTCAGACCCTGCGCGCCGTGCTTGTGATCGCCATGGCGCTGGTTGCGATCCTCATTGGGTCGCTGCGCAAGCTGGGGGCGCCGTTCATCCTGGCCATTGTCGTGCTGCCCCTGGAGAACATCACGATCTTCGCGGTGCAGGCAGGGCACTCGATCAGCCCGACCTCGTGGTGGATCACACTGGCGACTGCCGGTGCCGTGCTGCTCGTGATCGCGGTCACCTACGAGCGCCGCACCACCGGCGAGAAGGGCGTGGCGGCGCGACTGCGCGACCTGCGGTAGCCGACGCCCGGCATACGTGCTCGTTCGGCACAATCGTGTCCGTGCGCCGAGGCACGTTTGTCCCCACCGAGCACCGTCCCGCATAGGAATTAGTCGTTGGGCGTGATCAGGCAGAACGGATGCCCGGCCGGGTCGAGGTAGACCCTGAAAGTCTCGTGGTCTGACCCGGCCTTCGTCGCGCCGAGCGCAAGAACTGCCGCTTCGGCTTCGTCCATGTCTTCCACCTTGACGTCCATATGGATTTGTTGCGGGACATCCTGCCCCGGCCACTGCGGCGGCGTGTAATTGTCGACGCGTTGAAAAGCCAGGAGCGGGCGCGGGCCAACCTGCGAGGCGATCTCCGCCCAGTCGTCGGTTTTCTCGTAGACCTCAACGCCGAGCACCTCGGCATAGAAGTCGGCGAGTTCGCCCGGGTTGGGACAGTCGAGGATGACAGACTCCAGAATTCCGATCATGACCTCAAGCTATTCCGCGCCACAGACATGGAGCAATGTTGGGAATCTCGGTCGGACAGTTTACGTCGCAGTATCCATCACAAAAAGATCGCCCACTTGGCAATCCAGAGCTTTGCATATTGCTGCCAAGGTAGAGAACCTTACGGCTCGCGCTCGATCATTCTTTAGCACCGAGAGGTTGACGAAGCTTATGCCGACGATCTCGCTGAGTCGCGTGAGCGTCATAGAACGCGCGGTGAGTAGTTCATCCAATCTGCAATGAACCGTGTTCGCTTCGTCATTGGCTACTTCCGTCATCAGATTGTGCCGTCGGAGTCAGACTGGATATCTTCGCCTCGGGTAATGATGTAGGCCAGGACGCCTAAGACGATACTCAGCCCAAGCAAACCAAAATCTGGCCCAAACGCTTGGGATGGTGTTGCCCACCCGATGGGTGCGCCGACTGGATTCGTCGGGTCTGTTCTTCCGTCGATGATGAGGCTAGATCCGCGCGCAATGTTCTCCACGGCCCGCGCCATGGTTGATCCGACAAAGAGCACGATCGCGAGCAGCCACGCTGCTCGCGAAACACTCCTTACAAATCGAACGCCGCGCCCGACATTTCTAGCCAAGCTCGCGAGCACGAAAGCGATGCCCGCGACCGTCAGACACCAAAGCAGAATGGCGCTGGCGTTAAGGAGGCGAAGCGGAAGTGGAAAGTTCACAAAGGCCCCGTTTGCTCCTGCACCTCCACCGAACCACCACACTTGCGGCCCGAGAGTCGCAACTACCAGATAAGTCACGCCCACGAATACAGACGCTGCGCCGACGACCAATCCAAATGTCCGGATAGTCCCGAAGGCGGCACGCGCCGGTTCAATTCGCAATGTGGTCATGGATTTCCCCAAGTCGTTGATATATCGCTATTCGTTATAGTAACGAAAATCGATACATCTCGAAGGCCCCAAATAGAGGGGGCAACGCCGATGTCGTCGGGTCTACCCTGTAGGGCGGATGGGACTTGAACCCATGACCGACGGATTATGAGCGCGGATTGAAGGGCAAACCGAGGTCGCCTAGCAGAGACCGATCTGCGCCGCTATGACCCCTTCTCGCCCGGAATCTCGCGGATTTCGCGAGCCGGCAACGGTTCAAGCCAGCCAACCTCGGGTCGCGCCGTTTCGCCTCGGCGGAGCGCGGTCGGAGGGGTTTTCGGAGGGGATTCAGAATAGATCGCGTACTTCGACGCCTAACGCTTCGGCGATGTAGTGGATGTTGTCCAGACTCACGTTGCGCTCGCCGCGCTCGACACCACCGATGTACGCGCGGTCGATGTTCGCCTTCAAAGCGAACGCCTCCTGGGTCATCTCTCCACGTAGCGCCCGCACCCGCGCGCCGAATAGCTTGCGCTCTGCAAGACGCTTCGGTTTCCTATTCGGCTCGGTGCGGGACACCACTCAACGGTCGTGTGCAGATGGCGATGAGTCCACGGGCAATAAGTAGCGCGAATTCGAATTTCGCCGGCAGAGTTCGCTCGCGCCTGCGCATGCGTGGGCACCCTCGCACTGGGGTGCAGCTAATTGTTACCGACTATGAAAAGGTGTCATCTATGAGCGACTCACAGCAAATTCTCAATCCAAATCCAGCCCCCGTTCCGCCGACTCCAAAGACGGGCAATGGGCTCGGGACCGCCGCCCTCGTTATCGGCATCATCGCCTTTGTAGGGTCGTTCATTCCGTTCCTCAACTACGGGTCGATCTTCATCGCAGTTATCGGTCTCGTGCTGGGCATCGTCGGGCTTGTCGTCAAGAACAGGCCGCGTAAGGCAGCGTTGGCCGGAACGATCATTTCCGGCGTCGCCCTCATCCTGTCGATCATTCTCGCGGTCGCGTACACTGCCGCCTTTGTGGGCGCTGTGGAGTCCAGCACCAGCGAGCCGAGCACCCAACCGTCCTCGTCGGACAGCTCCGGCACGAATGCCGCACCCTCGAAGAGCTGGTATGACGACACCTACGGCAAATACACGACCGTCACCAAGTCCGGCACGAGCGACAACGTAATCACGCTTCCCGCAGGCGCGAAGGGCGGCATTGTGACCGCAACGTACTCGGGTTCGTCGAACTTCATCCTTCAAGGACTCGACTCGAACAACAAGCCAACCCTGGACTTGCTGGTGGACACCATCGGCAGGTACTCGGGCACCTCTGCGCTAGGACTCAACAGCGTTGGTAACCCAACGACCTCGATCAAGGTCACAGGCAAGGGAAGCTGGACAGTCTCAATCGCGCCATTCTCTTCCGCCGCGTCTGTCACGATCCCGACCTCGGGCAAGGGCGACAAGGTGTTCCTGTATGACGGTAAGGCCGCGACGTGGACGTTTACCAACAAGGGCAGCGGCAACTTCATTGTGAGCCAGAACAGCCAGTCGCCGATTCCCAACCTCGGCATTGACGAAATCGGAAACTACAGCGGAACGATTCCGATGGACCCCGGCCCGTCGGTCGTCGTGATTAAGTCCGACGGCATCTGGAGCATCAAGTAACAATTCGCTAGAGCGGCGACGGCACTGGTTCAATCCAGACCGTCGCCGCTCTTTTGCGTTCGTGCCGCGCGAGTCAGATGTGACCCCGGCGTCGGATGCGCGGCAGCGCCTCGGGCGACTGGCCCGCTGCCTCGCGCGCGTTTGCGCGGCGCATGTCCTGCGCTGCCTGCTTGGCCGTAGGGGCTGGTTTACGACCCCGAGGTAGGTTCGGGTTGCGTCCGTTGCCGTAGCCCGCGTATTCGCTTGGCTCGCCGTATCTGTCGGCCATGGTTTCCTCCTGTGTTGGTCACTCAAGGCTCGCTCTTTCGGGTCTGTCGCCGTTGCTGATCGGTGGCCACTCGCCCCGTTTAGCTATCTCGGATTTGCAGGGCTCGTCTCGCCAGCGGCGCGACAACGAACCGGCGTAGAGTTTTCCTCAAGTAATGAGAGGAGGCGTTATGGGACTGCGCGGACCACAACCCAAGGGTTACGAAG
>DASXNG010000022.1:0-40411 GCA_036495225.1 Galbitalea sp. | reverse complement strand
GAAATGGTGTCAGGCAACGCGTCCTCGATCGCCTCCCGGGCGCGCGGATTGTCCGGATCTGTGCTCGCAAGTAGTGCCCGCGTGAGACTGACCGTTGCCGCCGCGAGGAGACCGGCCGCCTTTTCGTCTTCCGAGAGGTCACGCGCGGCATGCGAGAGCCTTGCGAAGTCGGCGCGCACGAGCCTGTACAGGCTGCTGCTTTCGAGCCTGCGGGACGCCGTTTCCACGAACGCATAGGGGAGCCCGAGGTCCGCGTGCGTCATCACGAACGATGAGATGTCCCCTTCGGCTCCGAAGGCGAACTCGAAACCGCAGGTTACGTCCTGCATAAACAGTGTTCCCGCGCGTTCGACTTTGGCGCCATTGTCCTCGAGAAAGTAACTCGTCCCGCGGTGCTGGTAGGTCATTGCGAACAGCTCCCGATCGCCAGGTCGATTGTCGCTGGCCGCGCGAGAGAGGCGTAGCGCGTTATCTCTTATCCGAACGAGATCGTTCCTTGGGCCCATCGTCCACGAATGAGTCTTGTTGTTGATCAACTCGTCTGGCACATCATGCGACGCACGGGTGGGTAGAAAAGCCCCCGATAGTACGGAACTGATTGCGTCGTTCCTCTTCCCTGCCGGCACGTTGGTGGTATCGATCAAGAGCGCCATAATCACCTTCGCATTCGTGGTTGGAAGTCAGGCCGTTGGCGGAACCATGTACAGACGCGTTTGCGATGCCCGCCACTCCCGAGGTGTCATACCGTAGGCGCGGCGGAAACGCCGGCTGAAATGACTCGGATCACTGAACCCAGACCGCCGCGCTATGACCTCAATCGTGAGGTGGAGCAAGCCTGGGGAGGCGAGTTCTGTTCGAGATATTTCCAATCGTTCGCGCAGCACCCAGTCGTTGAGGCTCGTTTCGTGTGCCGACCATAGCTTGTACAGCTGCCGCACGGAGATCTGGTTGGCGGTTGCGACTTGCTGGGGTGTCAGTGATGGATCCCGAAGGTGCTGACGCAGGTAAGTGAGCACGGCGATGAACTTGGTCTCGACGACAACATCCCGCGCTTCAGCGTTCTCTGGATTCGTGCTCGCGACCATGGCGCGAATCAATTGAATAGTCGCCGATGCAACCTCGGCCGCCGCCTCGCTCGCTGCGGGAAGTTCGTCAGTGTCCGCAACCGAACAGACCCGCGCAATGTGTTCCCGGACCATTGGGTAGAGCGGGCTCATGTCCAATCGTCGCGCTCCGCGATCAACAACGCTGAGGGGCAAGCCCATTTGCTCGTGAGAGAGCATGAACGCGGAGCAATCCACCTGGCCGCGGAAGCCGACCTCGTGCTGCCGTGCCAGATTGTTGATACACAGAGATCCCTCCAGCACGGCAACCGGGCCATCTTCTTCGGAAACTACGCTGGTCCCACTGTGCTGGAGACACAGGGAAAAAAGCTCCCGTCCGTCCATTCGCAGTTCGCGTGGACTGCGGTGAATGTGCATGTCCGTGTCCTGCGAGCGAAGCAGGCTGTTGCTGGGCCCAAGGTCCCAGTACCTGGTCGTGTTGTGGATGAACTCCGCCGGCATGTCATGCAAAACCAGGCTCGGGCCGAGCGCCTCGGATAAGAGACGGTTCACGGCGCCGCTTCGTTCCCGCGGAGGTAGAAGCGAGGTGTCAAGCAATACGACCATCGCAACTCCTTCCCTTACAACAAGCTTTGACGAAAAACGATGGGTATTGACGATTCACCCCTCAATTGCGCACGCACAGCACAGAATCGTGCACGCTCAGTCGAAACGCGACATCCGTCATCGCTGCCCGTGGGAATCACGACGAAGACTGCGCTCAGCGGCGGTGCGCAAGGGGAACAGAACCGTGCACAACTGTCATGACGCCGGCAGCTGGACCGCAAATACCTTCGATGGTGAGAGCGACGAGACCGACGGCGAATCGACTCGACCCTGGTTGTTCTCGGGTAACAAGAACCAATCCTTAGGAGAAATGAGAAATGGCTACTTACAACACAAACCAGCTGGTCCGCCTCAGCGACACCGACGAGTTTGTTCTCGATCCGACCGAAGATGTGCGTGGCCGCAAGGTCAAGGACAGCGATGGGGCCGATCTCGGGAAGGTTAAGGACCTGCTGATCGATCAGGAGGACAACAAGGTGCGCGCGCTCGTCGTCGATCACGGGCATTTCCTCGAAAAGACGACATCCGTGATTCCAGTGGATGCCATCTATAGAGTGAGCGCCGACGAGGTGCACATCACGCAGAACAAGGAAAAGGTCGCTGGGTCTTCCGTATATGACCCGACGCTCGTGTACGACGCTGACTACTATTTCGCGATCTACGACTACTACGGGTACTCCCCGTACTGGTACGACGAATATGTCTACCCGGCATACCCGTACTACGTGTGAGAAGGCGCGTCCGGTCGGAGACCAGCTGGATCTCCGGCCGGGCGGACCCCGGAGGGTCCGCGCGAGCCATGGACACGATTGACGTTCCGAGCACCGGTGTCTCGACTCACCCGCTGCTCGGACGCGAACGCGAACTTCAGGAGCTCGACGACGTCGTCAGCGGTGCCGTCAGCGGTCACGGTGGAGCCCTTCTCATCCGCGGTGACGCGGGGATGGGCAAGTCCACGCTGCTCTCCTTCTGCGCGCAGCTGGCACAAGGGCTGGGAGCGCGGGTCCTGGCGACCACGGGCGTGCCCACGGAAAATAAACTGCCGTTCTCGGGGCTGCACCGACTCATCCGGCCCCTTTGCGGCGTAATTGAGCGGATCGCGCCTAGTCAGCGAGATGCTCTCCGACGCGCGCTTGGCACCCCGGCCGGAGCGGCCCCCGACCTTCATGCGGTCGCGCTGGCGACGCTCGAACTGTTTGCCGAAACCGCACACGAGTCGCCGTTGCTCATCGTTGTGGATGACGTCCACTGGCTCGACCAAGACAGCGCTGACGTTCTCGCGTTTGTTGCACGGCGACTCGGGTCCGAGTTTGCTGCCATCATCTTCACGACCCGCGGCGATGTGACAGACCCCTTCCCGGCAGCGGGAATGAGACAGCTTGAGCTTGGTCCCCTTGACCACCGATCGGCCGCTGAGTTGCTCGATCGTCACCCCGATCACGTGAGTCGATCGATCAGAGAATTGTTACTGCGCGAAGCTGCGGGCAACCCGCTGGCGCTCGTTGAGCTGCCATCAACATGGCGCTCATATGGGGACGACTATTTCGATCATCCCGGTCATGCGCTGCCACTCAATGCGCGCTTGGAGGAAGCCTTCGCCGCTGGTTTGCGCGAAATGCCTGCGCAGACAAATCGTCTTCTGCTCGCAGCCGCGGCCGATCCGGCTTGCTTGCCCATCGAACTCTTCGACGCAGCCACCTTGACCTCTGGCTCTCAGGTCACTCTTGCCGATTTCGATCCTGCGGTTGCCGCTGGCATCCTCGTGCCGCGGGGCGACGGCCTCGAATTCCGCCACCCACTTATGCGATCGGCCGTGTACCTCTCGGCGAGCCTCGCAGATCGCGTGGCCGTTCATGCGGCTCTTGCAGAAGTTCTCGACGGCGACGCAGACAGGAGGGTCTGGCACCGTGCGGCGTCAACCCTCGGGACAGACGACTCCGTTGTTCGCGATCTTGAGGCATTCGCCCGGCGTGCCCAGGGCCGCGGTGCAGTCGCGGTCGCGGTCGCGGCGTTGGCGTGTTCGGCGAAGTTCGCTCGTGGGCGGTGCCGCGCCACGCTTCTGGTCGAGGCGGCGGAACTGGCATGCGGACTCGGCCGCTACGCCTTGGGGCGACGAATCCTTGGCCAAGTCTCGAGTGAGCAGCTCGATGCGCGCGATCGAGTGAAAATGATTGCCGTACGCGAGGTAGCTGGATTGAGCGCCATTGAGCGCGACGATCGCGTGCTCGAACTCGTGGATGCCGCATCCGTGGCTTCCAGTATCGGCGACAGCGAACTGGCGGCCGAGCTTCTGTGGCTGGCGGCATCTCGGAGTTGGTGGTCTAGCGCTCCCGCAGATCAAAGGGAGGAGATCGCTCGCGCAGCGGAGAGCCTGGCGCCCGGACGAGCAGAGCCCAGGTTTATCGCCACTTTGGGCCATGCGACACCCCAGAGAAGTGGGGCAGGACTGCTTGAGCAATTGGATGTTGTGAGGCCCAGGCGCTCCGACCTGAGCGAGTTGCAATATGTAGCAAGCACAGCTTTTGTCCTGGGCGACCACCCGAGATCCACGACGACGTTTGCGGCGGCCACCGTCGTCGCAGATGCGCAAGGTCAGCTGGGTCTGATGCCGCGTCTGCTGGTAGCGGGAGGCTGGTCGTCTCTGTGGGCAGGCAACCTCGATGTCGTCTTCGATCGAGCGATGCGCGCGGGAGACCTGGCAAGGGATACCGGCGACGAGGTCTGGACAAACGGCGCGGAGGTCTTAGCAGCCGCCGTTTGGGCATTCCGCGGGGAGTACGAGCGCTGCTTAGCGGGCATCACTCACTTGCAATCCCAAACCGGGTTCATGCGGGCGCGTCTACTTTCCGCCGCTTCGCAACAAATCCGCGCCATCGGTGCACTCGCCATCGGGCGCTACGACGAGGCATGGCATCACCTTCTTCGCCTCTGCGACCCCAACGATGCGATGCACCACGACGACGTTCGATACTGGATCCTGTCGGATATCGCGGATGCCGCGATAGGCGCTGGGCACGTGGATCAAGCACGTGCCATCGTCGCCGATGCCCAGGCGGACATCCAGAACGCGCGTTGGCCCTGGCCTCTCATCGGGCTCCATTACGCGCAGGCTGTCCTGGCAGAGCCCGAGCACGCAGAGTCCGCTTTCCGTGATGCACTTGCGCAGGACCTATCCGCCTGGCCGATTGACCATGGCCGCCTGCAGCTTGCCTATGGAGTGTGGCTTGCCTCACAGGGAGACGACGCTGGAGCACGAGAGGCACTCGGGTCGGCGGAGGACATCTTCGCCTCGGCGGGTGCGACCGCATGGAGCGAAAAGGCGCGCACGGCCCACAGACGGGTGAAAGTCATCCCGCGATCGGCCGCAGATTCCGCCACATGGGAATTGTCTGCGCACGAGTTGAATATTGCGCGCATGGCCGCTTCCGGCCTCACGAACCGCCAGATTGCGCAACGGATGTTTGTCTCTCACCGCACAATCGGCTCGCACCTTTACCGGATCTTTCCCAAGTTGGGGATATCGACTCGGGTGCAACTGGCGGACGCGCTTCGCAACCTTGGTGATTCGTGAGTCGATGGCTATGCCACCTAGGTCTACTGCATTCTCGTCGCACTAAGTCAGTCGACTGAATGGCTCTGCACCGTTGGCGTTCAGGCTGAAAGCGAAGCAAGCCCCGTGATCTGCTCTTCAGGCAAAGGACAAAACATGAACAACTCCCTCTCCGGCCCACTCGAGTCGATCGCGAAAAAGTTCGGCTCCCTGTGGTGGACACTTGTGGTCGTCGGAATCGCGTGGATCATTGTCGGGTTCGTGATCCTTCGCTTCAATAACTCGACCGTCGTTGTCATTTCGATCGTGTTCGGAGTGATGGTTCTGCTCGCCGCCGCGGGGGAAATCTTCCGGGCGGCAATAACTCCGAGCGGGTGGCGAGTGTGGCACGTAATCTTTGCGATTCTCCTCATCGTCGGCGCGATCATTATCTTCGCTCACCCGGGAGCGGCGTTCGTTTCGCTGACCCTCGTGGCTGGCCTTTACTTCGTCCTTGTTGGCACCTTCGACATCATTTCGAGTTTGTTCACCACCGGACTCCCCGGGTGGTGGCTGCAGCTACTCAGCGGTATCGCCGAAGTCGTCCTCGGATTTATCGCATCCGTGTCGTTCGATGCGAGCGTTTTTCTCATCGTCACCTACGTCAGCCTCGTTGCCATCTTCCGCGGGGTGTCCGAAATCGGTGCGGGCTTCGCCATCCGAAGCATCACGAAGTCGGCACAGTAACCCATCCACTAACTGCGACGCAAGAAAGGCAAGACGGTGGCCTTCTCGGATCAAGTAGCGACATTGTCCAATCAGGCCAGAGACCTGGCGGAATCTGCAAGCGCGGTACGGCAGAGAAACGAGGACCTGATCGCGAAGAAGGCCAGGCGGTCATGACCCAGATACAGCTCTATGACAGCCAGGGAACTCCCCGGCCTTTACCTCCCGAATACGCGGAGGACCCCCGCGGCGCACTCGCCGCCGCCAAGGGTTCTGAAGGATTTCTGTGGATTGGACTGTCCAATCCGAACCTGAACGACATCGCTCCTTTCGCGGAAGCCTTCGAGCTTCACCCGCTCGCCGTTTCCGACGTGGTTACGGGAAATCAGCAGCCGAAGGCACAGAACTATCCGACCCATCTCTTCGTGAGCCTATGGTGCGTCTCCGACGGGTTGCTCGCGAACCCGGGCGACCTCAACGAGCTGTTCCTGTTCGTTTCCGACGACCTTCTCCTCACCGTTGTGAGGCACGAGAGCGGGGCGAGCGTCGACCTGCAAGACATGATGACAAGCGTGCGTGGGCCAATCCACGAAGGCTCGATTGGCGCCCTCTACACCGTCATGGCCTGCATCTCACAGCAATACGCTGCCCTCGCCGGGGTGATTGAAACCGAACTTGAACGTCTTGAATTGGAGGTCTTCGACGCAGGCAAGACCGACAACGCGCAGCGGATCTATCGGCTACGACAGCAGATCGGGCGATTGCACCGCGCGGTGTCCGGCTTGGCTCGGTCTTTGGCGACCAGCAAAGAGCACCTCGGTGAAGTCATCCGCGATCACCCGCAGTTGCAGCCTTACACCGCGAACCTGCTCGACGACATCATCGCGACGGGCGAAATCATCAGCGATCAGAGCTCGGCGTTGGATTCAGTGATCTCCAGCCACGAAAACAACGTGTCGAGCCAGCAGAACATCGACACACGCAAGATATCGGCGATTGCGGCACTGCTCTCCGTCCCCGCTGTGCTTGCAGGTCTCGCGGGCATGAACTTCAAGAACCTCCCAGGGACGAATTGGGACTACGGGTGGGTAGCGCTCGTCGCGATCATGGTCATCATTGACGCCGCGATGTTTATCAACTTCAAGCACCGAAACTGGCTCTGATCGCTTCCATCCCAGCGTCGTGCGTACTGCACTTACCGCTCCGTAAGTCACACGACTGAACGCGACAGAGCTTCCCGCGGAGAAGCTGGTGTCGACGATGATCCACATTCTGCGATGGAGAGCAATGATCGACCTAACAGCGAAACCAGAGACGCCCATTCTCGTGAGCCAGCGGGAACCAACCGGCGATGAGGCAACATTTCCCGTCATCCTGTACTCGCTGGACTCCGGATGGAGTTTTCGTGATGCCCACACACATGGTCATTGTGTGCGACCCCTCGACGTAGGGTCGCACACACCAAACCTCTCGCCGTACGGTGCCCCGTGAACGCCGTGCTGTGGACGCGGCGCGCACAGAGACTACACGTTGCGAGCGACCGCGGAACCGGGCCCATCGTTGTGCTGATCCACGGCGTCGCGTCGTCATCGTCGACATTCCAGAACGTGCTCCCGCTCATTGATCACTCACACCGGTGCATCACGATTGACCTCCTAGGCTCTGGGGAATCACCGATGCCGGTGGATTCCGAGTGCACGCTCGACGAACACGTCGCGGCGGTCAAGCGGACAATAGATTCACTCCAACTTCACGCGCCTTACACGCTGGTGGGCCATTCGCTTGGCGCCCTGATCGCGGCCCGTCTTGCATCTCGGACGCCTCGAAACGTCGAGCGTGTCGTGCTCGTGAGCCCGCCAATTTTCCTCACCCCGGAAGAGCTCAACGCGGGCGCCGGGCGCCGGGAGCACAGACACCTTGTGTCTAATGAGGCGTTCGCACTGAGGTATGCCGAATGCGTCGAACCCTTGCCTTCGATGGCTCGAGCGGTGGATGACAACGAGTGCTCGTCGGCTCCGTCCCTCGATTCGTTGGAACATTCGATCAAATCCCAAACAACCCTTAGCGATCTTGCCGCGGTCCGTGTTCCCGTTGAAGTCATCCTCGGCAGCATGGACGATTTCCATTCGGAGGGACTCATGCAAATTGTGTCCGACATGGCCAATGTCGAAGTTCATCGGGTAGCCCCTCGCGACCACTTGATTGGGAGGCGGCTTGCTCGGGTGGTGGCGACCGCAATCGGCCGGGACGAAACATTGCCGCGAATAACCCTGGAGGACCACGCGTGGCTTCCGTCTCGCGATCTCATCGCCTGGCCGGTTTTTCGTTGACCGCCCAACCCTTGAGCTAGTGTGCGGCCCCGATTCGCCGGGACTGCAGAAATCTCCCACAACGCGCCCAGCGAAGTAATCTTTATTGGATGTAGTACACGGTGATGGGGATGGGAACACGGCTGTCCGCTCGGTTACCACACGCCTAAGGGGGAAGGCGGGACTTTCGAGCGCCACTTGAGGTGCGACATGGTCAGGATCTTTGATTCCGCCGAAGTCCCGCCCGCCCACCGACTCGACGCATACCGGGCGGGTATCTCCACCACCGAGGTGCCGTGGCGGATCGACTCCACGGAGTTGGAGAGGCCGTTCGGGGGCGTCCTGGAACGCTGGGAGTTGGAACCGGGAATTCAGCTGTTTCGATCACTCGACTCGGGGACGAGTTATCGACGCGGAGAGCGTGAGCTGAGGATTGCTGCTCCCGAGCTGATGTCACTGAACTTCAAACTGGGGAGCGTTGGTGAGATCGACATCGGCCGACAGCAAATGCTGTTGCGTCCCGGCGACCTCTTCCTCACCGATGTGACGTCATTCATTAGTTATGCCTCGCACGGCTCGGGCACCGCGCAGACATTCATCGTCGACTACACGACCCTCGGACTTCCGGTCGACATGGTTCGAAACGCGCAGTCGCAGTTGCGGACCTCGCCCGTATACGACCTTGTCCGGTCACACATGTCCTCGCTCGCTGCGACGGTCGACGATCTTCCGGCCGAGTCCGCATCGCGATCCATGCTCACGAAGGCGACGCTGCAACTCGCCATCGCCCTCATCACGACCGCAGCGGGCGACGGTGCGCCCGCTCGCGAGGCGCTGCACAACAGCGAGACTGCGCGGGTTGCCGCATTCGTACGACAAAATCTGCGGGACAGCGAGCTCAGCGCCGCCGGGATTGCCCGCGCAAACAACATGTCCGTGCGGCGTCTTTACCAGCTGTGGGAATCACAGGAAAAGTCCCTGGCCGAGCATATTGTCTCCGCGCGGCTTGAAGGAGCCAGGAGGGATTTGGCGCGTTCGGATCCGGCGTCAGCATCAATTGCCCAGGTTGCTGCTAGCTGGGGCTTCGTCGATCCCAGCCACTTCGCGCGGCGCTTCAAAGCAGCGTTCGATGTCTCCCCGACACAGTGGCGTCGGGCGGCTCGCCTGCAGGATGCAGGTCCCGATCGTCTCAGTTGAACAATCCGGCCAGCGAACACTGGGTCTGTGCCGCACGCGGTCCAGCGCACCTGTCGTCGAGCCGCTGGCATTCTTACAATCGAGCTATGTCCCAGTTGACGGATGAGAGCGATCGGTCAGTCGATGACTACGTTGCTTCCCTCGACGACGAGCAGACGGCTAAGGACGCTCGAACTCTGATCGAAGTCATGGAGCACATCACCGGCCACGAGCCGAAGCTCTGGAATGCGGGCACCATCGGCTTTGACACCTATCACTACAAATACGACACCGGTCGTGAGGGCGACAGCATCGCAGTGGGCTTTTACCCCCGGAAGAACAAGATGACCATCTACCTCATGGATGGCACGGCCAGACACTCTGCGCTGTTGGCGGGACTCGGCAAGCACACAGCAACAAGAGTTTGCGTGTACATCAAACGCCTCGGCGACATCGAACTGCCAGTGCTCGAAGAGATACTTCGGGACTCGTATGGCTACATCAAATCCCAAGATGGGCACATGCACCGAGCCGTGCAATAGGCAGAATTCGCAGGGAAGCGGGACCGCTGGGGCTCGACCGACGAGCTCGGCATTATGCAGCAGCTTGGTCTGCTCTAGCGATCTGCCCGACTCAGCGCGTCAGGATGATCTCGGACGTATCGATGCCGTCGTCGGCCACACGACTCAGGTCACGATCGAACACCCGCCGCACCGAGTTGCCGGCCAGATCCTCCAGTCGGGTATCAACCCACAGCCTCAGGTCGACGAGGGTCACATCCGGTGTGAACTCCCAGAGAAGCGCGTTCCGATCGAGCGAGGTCGCGCCGGGCGCCCGAAGCCCGTCCCCGTCGACCGCGCGGACGTATCGCCTCACAAGGGTGCTATCGAGCGGCCGATCGAAGCGAACGACCAGCGAATTCTGGTCCGTCGACGGCCAGCGGACCTCCCACAGCGCGGGGTCGACCCGTGACCGAATTGGTGCGCCGACCAGATAGGTGCGACTGGCGCCGGCCTGGAGCCGCGCGCCCGAAGCGTCTCGGATCTCGGGATCGACGACGACGGTCACCGTGCTGCCTTCTCGAAGCGGCGCACCCGCTTGCACGTGAGGCTGAAGACCTCGCTTGATGCGACCCGGTTCCAGCAAGGCCGTGAGCCGGCGGCGACCTCGATCCCACAGCTCCGGCGGCATTTCCAAGAGCGTTCCGGGCATGGATGTCCCGGTCTCATCGAACAGCTGAATGCGCCCAGCAGCCGATCCCTCTTCCATGGCGGAAGAAAACGTCACCGAGAATCGCAGGAGATTGGCCGGCACCGTGTCGATGCCCGGGTCGATCGTTTCGACGACCGCGCTCGGTACGAGACCGGCTTCGGGAACGCGGATGTGCCCCAGTTCGCGCCAGCCTGCGCCAGCATCATCCACTCGCCCGACGACGACGTACTCGGTTCCCGGCACGGCGGCGAACCGGGGCGTGAATCGCGCAGTATCGCCCGATCGTTCCCATGACCCCGCCGTCGCTACGAGGCTCTGCCCGAGGGCCAGCGCACCCGCGGGAACGATCGCGAGCACGTCGGGCAACTCGAGGGCACCGATGGTGACGCTCCCGTCGCGCCATTCAGCGCCGATGCCGCTCAGAGCACGTCCGCCCGAAGCGTGCGGAGGTGGACATCGCCACCGTCGACCTGGACCACGACGATGCTGCCTCGATCGAGGTTTGCCATCCACGTGACGCCCGGGTGGTCGAGACTCTCCCGCGGAACACCCTTCGACGAGTCCGGATCAGACAGGGCGAGCGTCAGTGCATCCTGGCTCGCAATCGAAGCGGCAGGAATCTTCAACAGCGGATGTCTCGTGTTGGAGACGAGAAGGAACTCCTCCCCGTCACGGTCATAGGAAACGATGCTGAACGGCTGATTCATCGGGCCGAGTTCGGCGACGGTTCGTCCGCGCACAAGTCCGTCTCCGCGCAGCTGATCGAGCGAAAACTGAACGACGGGGGTGCACGTGTATGTGGCAAGGATGCTCGATCCGCCATCAAACGCGGTGAGCGCGCGAATCGGCGACTGCGTCTCGTACTTGCCGTGATCGACGTGGAAAATCTCTACGGAGGTCTCGGTTGCCGAGCCATCGAAGGGGTAGGCGATGCGGCGCAGGCGCGAGCTGAACTCTTCGTTGCTGAGGCCAGCCACGAAGAGGGTGCCGTCGACCCAGGCGAGGCCGGTGATAGTCGAACGCTGAACCGGCACCTGCGCGACGGTCAACGTGACTCCGTTAATCTCCCTCGACTGCGAAGTCGGTTCCGTGCCATCCAGCCAGTGGTCCATTCGCTCGTCGTCAGCGTCCGGAGCATCGTCGAGCTCGAAGGAGGTCGCTGGCAGCTCGTCGAGTTCAACGACGCTCAGCTCCCCATCCGTGCCCACGCGCACGATCACCGCGCCCGCCTCCGCTCCGCGACCTCGAGCGATCGACAGGTAGACCGCGTGCGACGTGGGATGCACCGTCATTCCGCGAATGACCGCATCCTCGCCTTCGACGCCGAGTAGTGCAGCGACTTTCGCTCCTAGCCGGTCGACATTCACCTCTGCGCCGTCGACCGCACGTTCCTCTGCAGGAAGCTCGAAGGCGAAGACAGTTGATCGAGCGACATCGGCGGCGAAGAACACCGCGCTGCCGTCGGAAGTGACGTCGGGGGCGAAGAGCACTGGTCCTGCCGAGAGCAGGGTCGAAGTCGCGGTGGCTGGCATATTTTTCTCCGGATTTGGACGTGGTTTAGGTGAGATTTATCGTCCAATTCGACAATACGCTTTGGCACTCTCGGGGGCTTTGGGCGGTCGATTGCCAGAGCGTTAGACGGAGGCCCGAATGCCCCAGGCCCGAGCACTCAGCGAAATAGAGCCGTCGGCGTTGCTGGGAACTCGGCCGCGCAAGCTCTCCTTCAATGCGGCCTGCTTGGCGGGGGGCAGCGAGACGAGGTAGCTCGGACCTGCGCCCTGTCCGCCCGTGAAGGGTATCCAGAGGTCATCGAAGTCCGCGAACGGCGTCGGGATGTCCAGCGCAACCACTTCCGGATCGTTCAGTCCTGCGCTCGCGAACGCGGCGGTCAACGCTTCCGGCCGACAGAGCGGGAATCTCCTGTGTTCTGCGGGGCTGCCGTTCGGGTCGACCTCGTCTGCGGCATCCCAAAACAGGCCGAGCATCTCCATGCCTCCGCTGTAATCCCAGACGTAGGCGGCCACAATGCCGTCCGGCGCGATCCGCTTCATTTCGGCAAGCGCTGCCGGCAGATCGGCGATGAAGTTGAGTACGAGCCCAGAAACGACGATGTCGGCGGAACCATCAAACAGTGGCAGGTCCTCGGCGGGCGCTTGGTGCAACGTTGCGCGATCGCCGAGGCGTTCGACCGCGGCTCGGACGAAGGCGGCAGACGGTTCCACCCCATCAACGGATGTCGGATCTCGGGTGTCGGGTATCGCCTCCGAAAGCGCTCCGGTTCCGCACCCGACATCCACCCATCGCAGTCCCCCGGGTAAGTCGAGCCAGTCCAGAAACTCAACCGCCACGAGGCTGCTCCATCGCCCGATGAACCGCTCGTACGCGTTGCCGTTCTGCCAGTTGTCTCGGACCGTTTCGCCGCTCACCCCGCCAACGTACTGCGCGGGGCCCGAAGCCGGTACCCCGCACGCGCTGTCGGGGCGACCCTTCATCGCTCGTGAATCGCTTTCAATTCTTCACCAACATGCATTGACTTTACTAATGGTGATGCATAGCGTTAGCGTCCAAATTCACAACGGTGTGAAGAAGAGAGCCCATCATGACGTCAGCCCGAACCCTCGCCCGCCCGATCAGTGAGGCCACTCTGCTGACCTTCGCGTTCATTCTTGCCATGCTCGAGGGGCCTCGGTGACGGCCGCTTCGGCCGAGCTCGGTGTCGGCGGCGAACTCGGCTAACGAGGCGCAGCGATCACTCAATCGCGCGCCGCGGTGATCGTTACGACATGATGAAAGAATGCGCTCCGAAGTCGTGTCGGACACTGACCCCAGTCGTTGGTTGCTGACTCGGGCCGAGCGAGCGAATCCGGCTACAGACCTACACACGGGTGGTCTCGCATCGGCGGATTGGTCAGAGGGCAATCTCGTGCGGCCTCTCGTGCATGGGGCGACCTACTTCGCCCGCCTGCACGAGGAGTTGACGGCTCTGCAGGCTGGCGACCGCGTATGGTTCACCGACTGGCGCGGGGACGCCGACGAGCGGCTGCTCCCCAACGGCCCGTCGATCGGCGATGTGCTCGCCGGTTTGGCGCGTGAGGGCGTGCAGGTGCGCGGCCTTGTGTGGAGATCGCACGGGGAGCGCGTCTCCTCGCCAATCAGCGGCCGATCCAACGAGCTGCTCGGTCGTGAGATCAACGACGCGGGAGGCGAGGTGCTTCTCGACCAGCGAGTGCGCCTGTTTGGCTCCCATCACCAAAAGTTGTTCGTCATCCGCCACAGTGGCGACCCGTCGCGCGACATCGCTTTCGTTGGTGGGATCGACCTCTCCCACAGCCGCCGGGACGATGCCGAGCACGCGGGAGACCCGCAGGCCGTGACCATGGACCCCCGGTACGGCGAACGGCCCCCGTGGCACGACGTCGCCCTTGAGCTGCGTGGCCCCGTTGTGTCTGAGCTGTTGGCAGTTTTCGCAGAACGATGGAATGACCCGCATCCCCTCGACCGGCGTACGCCGTATCGGATGTTGCTTCAACGTCTTGCCCGGATGCCGCGGCACCCCAAGCCGCTGCCTGAAGCAGCGCCGCCGCCAACGCCAGTCGGCCCGCACATTGTGCAGGTGCTGCGAACTTACGGACTTAGGCGTCCTCCCTTTCCCTTCGCACCAGATGGGGAACGCAGCATTGCGCGCGCTTACGCGAAGGTTTTCGCCCGCGCCCGCTCCCTGATCTACATCGAGGACCAATACCTCTGGTCGACAGAGGTTGCAGCCGTGCTCGCGACGGCCCTTGAACGAAACCCCGAACTGATCGTGATCGCCGTTGTACCCCGCTTCCCTGACGCGGACGGACCTCTCGCCGGGCCGCCCATCCGGCTCGGGCAACTGCGTGCGCTCGACATGCTGCGCCGGGTCGCTCCACACCGTTTCGGTGTCTTCGACCTGGAGAACAGTGCGGGGACCCCGATCTACGTGCACGCCAAGATCTGCATCGTCGACGACACCTGGATGAACTGCGGCTCAGCCAACTTCAACCGTCGATCATGGTCAACCGACAGCGAGCTCACCTGTGCGGTTCTCGACACCACCGCCGACGAGAAAGGAGGGCGGCTCGCCCGCGACCTTCGTGTTCAGCTCTGGGCCGAACACCTGAAGCTAGACGAAAAGGACCCGCGACTGCGGGATCAGGCGGCTGGGCTTGACCTGTGGAACGAGACCGCAGACAGGCTCGAGCGCTGGCACGAAAGCGACCAACGGACGCAACGTCCCGGCGGACAGGTGCGCCACCATACGACCGAGGTTGTTCCCGCCATCCAACGTCTTTGGGCGACCCCTCTCAGCCGGTTCGTTGTCGACCCGGACGGCCGCCCCCGCCGGCTGCGAGGCTCGGCAAAGTTCTAGATCGCTTCACGAGGACTCTCTCACGGTGATTTCTCAGTGCGCAGTTTTGACGCATTGTCAACGGGGTGCTCAGGGAAACTGCAGCTAGCTACGCTGGCGAAATGGTGAGTACGAGAGCGGCTGCTCCTGCCAGACGAGCGCGGAACAGTCGGGTGATGCATTTTGCTGCCCGACTTGGTTTTGTCGCGAGCGGCCTGATCCACATCCTGATCGGCTACATCGCGATTCGAGTGGCGATCGGAGGCGGCGGCAACGAGGCGGACCAGAGCGGTGCTCTCGCACAGGTGGCTTCAACTCCGGGAGGCGTCGTCGTCTTGTGGATTGCCTTTGTCGGTCTTGCGGCGTTGGGCCTGTGGTTAATCATCGACGCGTTTGTGAACACCGGCACCAGCGGGCGCAAGCGCGCGGTGCATGTCATTACCGATCTCGTAAAGGGAATCGTCTACTGGGCGCTGGCGTTCACCGCGTATGCCTTCGCTCAAGGCGGCGGCACGAGCAGTGCCAGCAGCACGAGCAATGCCAGCGGCAGTCTGCTTGCGCGGCCAGGTGGAGCTGTGGTCGTCGGCCTCATTGGTGTAGCGGTGTTCGGGGTCGGCGTTTACCTGCTCGTGAAGGGCGCGAGCCGAAGATTCAAGAAGGACCTTGTCGTGCCCGGCGGCGGCGCCGGAACAGCCACCGTCGTGCTCGGCGTGGTGGGATATGTGGCGAAGGCCGTCGCGCTCGGCGCGGTCGGGGTGATGTTCGTGCTCGCCGCGCTGAGCGGCGACGCTGCCAAGGCGAATGGCCTGGACGAGGGGCTCAAAAGTCTCGTGTCTCTTCCGTACGGCGTCATCATCCTGATTGCCGTCGGCGTCGGGTTGATCGCGTACGGTATTTACAGCTTCGTGCGTGCGCGGTATGCGAAGCTCTGATCACGCGGCCGGAACCCAATTGTCGGATCCGGCGACCGTGATGTCTGCGCCCACCTCAATGAGGACCGCTGTCGTCATCTACAACCCCATCAAAGTCGACTTGGATGCGCTCAAGGCGGCGGTTGGTCGCGAGGAACGCGCGGCTGGCTGGTCCGAGAGCAGCTGGATCGCGACATCCGAAGACGATCCGGGCCAGGGCGCTGCCGCCGAGGCTATCTCGGCTGGCGCGTCCATGGTTATTGCGGCGGGGGGCGACGGAACGGTCCGGGCCATCGCCGAGGGCCTTCGCGACAGCTCGATCCCCATCGCGTTACTTCCAGCTGGCACGGGCAACCTTCTGGCGCGAAACCTGAAGCTGACTCTCGACGACCTCGAAGACGCGATTCATACGGCGTTCCACGGCGACGACCACCGGGTCGATCTTGGACTCATCGACATAGATCATGAGGATCGCACCGCGTCCACGCATGCGTTTCTCGTGATGGCCGGGCTTGGTCTTGATGCGAAAATGCTCGCCAACACGGACGACGACCTCAAGAAGAAGGCGGGATGGCTCGCCTATGCACAGGCTTTGTCCCTGACTCTTCGCGACAAGAACGAGCTGCGCCTTCGCTACAACCTCAATGGCGGCACAACGGGTGCGCTCCGAGCCCACACGCTCATTGTCGGCAACTGTGGTGCCCTGCCCGCAAAAATCGTTCTGCTTCCCGACGCCCAACTTGACGACGGCGAGTTCGACGTGGTCGTCATGCGACCCAAGGGACTCATTGGCTGGGTGCAGATCTTCGGCAAGGTGCTCTGGGAGAACGGTGTGCTCAACCGCACAAAGGCGGGACGAGCTCTCATGACGAAAGAGGTAAGCGCGCTGCGATACGTCAGAGCCACAGAACTCAAAGTTGATCTTCTGCACACGGCAGAAATAGAACTGGACGGTGATGGATTCGGGCGCACTACGGGATTCACCACCCGGATCATGCCGGGCGGACTCACCGTCAAGGTGCCGACCAATGCCGAGCGAGACTGAAGATGACCAAGACGCAAACCAAGCCAGTCGCGGCCGGCCCCAAGAAGGCTGCGTATGAGAAAGAACTCAAGCGCCTTCAGGTAGAACTCGTCGAGATGCAGCAGTGGGTCGTTACTAGTGGGGCCCGAGTGCTGGTGATCTTCGAGGGAAGAGACGCCGCGGGCAAGGGCGGCTCCATCAAGCTGGTAATGCAGTACCTGAACCCGCGATTTGCGCACGTCGTGGCGCTCCCCGTGCCGAGTCAGCGCCAAAAGGGGCAGTGGTACTTTCAGCGCTACCTCGAACATCTGCCCTCGGCGGGCGAAATAGTGCTGATGGATCGCTCCTGGTACAACCGTGCCGGTGTTGAACACGTGCTGGGCTTCTGCACGCCAGAAGAGTACGAGCGGTTCCTCGCCCAGGTCTCACCCATCGAACGGATGCTCGTCGATGACGGGATCATTCTGCTCAAGTATTGGTTTTCCGTTTCGGATGAAGAACAACAAAAGCGCTTCATCGCGCGGTTGAAGGATCCGATCCGGAGGTGGAAGCTGTCTGACACCGACCTCAAGTCCATTACCAACTGGGCGGATTACTCGCGGGCGAAGGATGCGATGTTCGCTGTGTCGGACATCCCGGAAGCCCCGTGGTGGACGGTTGAGAGCGACAACAAGAAGTCGGCGCGATTGAACATGATCAGTCACCTCCTCTCGCAGATCCCCTACAAAAAGGTCGCGCCGAAAAAGCTGTCGATACCCGACCGCCCGCCGGACAAATACGAGCGCCCTCCGCGGGAGTTGTACAAGTACGTTCCCGATCACGCAGCGGGCGTCGGTCCGAACTGAGTCAGAGCTAGCCAATCAGCTGCCGTCGACCTGCAGCTGGGAGTTTCGACCCTCGATCCGTTCCCCCTTAACTCGAACGGTCCTGTGAGTATCGATGGCAATTGCGGCGCCGACAACGACGAGGGACAGCGCAACGGAAGCTGTGGTGTCACTGACCCAGTGGTAACCGAGGTAGAGACGACTGGTGACCTGTAATGCAATTCCCAGTGCAGCCGCGGCGAACGCCGCGATGGTGAACCACGTCTGACGCCGCCTACTGGCGAGGAGAAATGCGAGCAGCAGAAGAAAATCGGCGGCACCGAGAACGTGTCCGGACGGAAATGAGTAGGAGTGGTCCGGGCCGAAAAGCATGAGTCCGATCGGCGGTCTCGGATGTTTCACGATCGGTGCGAGCACCTGGGCCAAAATGACGCCAACCACCATTGCGCCGGCGAGCAGTAGGGGGCGCCAGGCGTGCTTGGCTGCGATGATCCACGCGGCAGTCACGATGGCCACGATGATGGGGAAGGCAACCGGCCCGAAGACTATCGCCACGACGATCATGAACCCTGTCGTGTCCGCGTTTCGCCTGGCGTCGAACCACTGTTCAACGGGCTTGTCTAATAGTTGGAAACCCGTGTGGGTGAGAACAGACACCAGCAGAAAAATGAATGTCGCCAGCCCAACCACCATCAGGATGACGGAGACTGCGTAGAGCCGGACTCGCGCCCTGGCGGGCAGATACCTCTCCTCAACAATCATCTTCGAGTGGAATGTGCCCCGTAGCCCGCGGGCCGCCACGTGTTCGCTCATGCTATTAAGTAACAGTCGCTGTGGCTGTCGTCCGTTAGGCCTTGAGAACTGCGACGAAGTCGACTAGGCCGAAGTCGCCCTTCGAGTGGCGTGCGCCATCATGTGGTGGCTGTTTCAGGGAGTGGCTGGGATGCTACGTCAGGGCCGAGAACCCACTCCTTATGGAAGTAGTGACGCAGGACTCGCCAGAGAACGATGATTCCGATCGCGGCGATGACTGCCAGGCCCGCGACGTAGAACACGTTTGAAAGTAGTTCTACGGTGTTCGCGGTGCTCGCCGAAATCACCCCATCCTCGACGTAAACCACGGCATTGCCCGTGAAGAGAATCGCCAGAGCGGAAGCGATCGTGCTCATCGAATCCCACAGTCCGTGCAGGAGTGCGACGGCGACGTAGGTGACCGGGATCCACCAGGACCAGCGGTGATGCTTGCCCAGGCTGGTTGCGCCAAAGATGACGGCCCCGAGGAGAGCGGTCCAGAGCACGTGGCCGACGGGGGCGAGAAGAGCGCGGAGAACTTCCGTTTGAATTAGGGAGACCAGATTGATGCCCTGAGTCGTGATGGCGGCGTTGAACGCGTATCCTGCCGACTCGAAGGCCGCGAACCCCGCGCCGACGGTGGCACCCAGCAATGCGCCCTGTGCGGCCGTCTTTGGAGCAACGCGCCAGCCGATGATCACGAGGATCACGCCTTTGACGAACTCTTCGATCAGTCCAACGAGAAAGAAGACCGCGAGGCTCTGGCCGAGGTTCGCCTCGAGGAGCGAGGCACCGAGGACTCCGAAGATTCCACCAACGAAGAATGCGAGAATCAGCTGCATCGTGCTGATATTTCCCTGCACGCGTTCGACGACGAAGAGTACGACGCAGAACGGCACCAGGAAGCTGCCGAGGAGGATGACCGTCGGCACCAGGTTGGTGTTTGCGGTCAGGGCCGTCACCACGGTGGCGGCGACCCACAGTGCCAGGCCGGCGAGAAGCGTTTTCCACCACCAGCCGTGATGATGGTGCCGATGGCTGAGGCGCAGCCGTTCGTCTGTCGCCGCGTGCGTGCGGGACGCGTGGTGAAGAGAGAGTGTTGTCATGGCGATTTTTCCTTAGTTCTGGATGGGGGCGGCGGATGGAGACGAACGAGAGTTACTCCGAAGCCCGGTGCGATTCGGCATGTTCACGGTCCTTCCTGTGGTCTAGCCGCCGCACCCAGAGTGACCGCTGCCACGAACCGGTGTCCAAGACCCCGCTTTGACCGACCGATAAGCGAGGTGTATCAACCGCTTGGCACGCCGCTCGGTTCGCGAGAAAATGGCTGGGATCCGCAAAGGAGGGCACCGATGCTCTTCCGTCAGCTTGAATACTTCGTCGCTCTTGCGCGGGAACAGCATTTCGCGCGAGCCGCAGCCGCGTCTTACGTCTCGCAGCCCGCGCTGTCGTCCGCGATCCACAAGCTTGAGCAGGAGCTCAACGTCACCCTGATCAACCGCGGCCACGCGTTTGAGGGGCTCACGCCTGAAGGCGACCGGCTTGTCATCTGGGCAAAACGCATCCTGGCAGAACACGATGCATTCAAGGCCGAGGTGCGCGCGGTCCAGTCCGGGCTCACCGGTACCCTTCGACTTGGCACCACTCCCACGGCGTCGACGACAGTTTCGTTTCCGGTGGAGGCGTTTGCTGCCGTTCATCCACTCGCGAAGGTTCGCATTCAAACCCGCCTGGCATCCGACGAACTGGTTCGGATGTTGTCAGACTTCGAGCTCGACGCGGTCGTGATGGCGAGTGGTCCAGCAGAAGTTGCGGGATTCGACACCGTGCCGCTTTATGACGAGGACTACGTGCTCGTCGTTCCGCGAGAGCTGCTTCCCGAGCGGGAGACGACGATGCCGTGGGTAGACGCGCATCGCCTCCCGCTGGCAATGCTGGATCAGCGGATGCACAGCCGCAAGCTCGTCGATCAGGCATTCGCCGGCAAGGGAATCGTTCTCGTGCCCCAGGTTGAAACCGATTCGATCGCGTCACTGTACGCCCTGGTCAGTACGGGGCGATGGGCCAGTATCGTGCCCCGCAACTGGATGTTCGCGAGGGTGGGACCCACGGCACCCAACATCGTGACGATGGCCGAACCGGTCGCGCGGCAGAGGATCGTGGTGGCGATCAGTCCCACTGAGCCCGGCTCACTCATTGCGCGGTCGTTCGCGAAGACCGCCGCCGCGCTGGCACTTCACCAGTTCTTCGCCATCTCCGTGCCGGGGGAGTTCGACTCGCCGTAGCCGATAGATAGCTGTTATCGACTGGTCAACGATGCGGCTTGGACAGACTCTCGGCCTAAGGGAATGCTGGATTTGCGCTCGATCGGCGCCAACATCTGCAGCCAAGCATTCGAAGGAACTTACGGTGGCCAAAATACTGCTCGTCCTCTATCCGGACCCTGTGACCGGGTTCCCGCCCACGTACGCGCGGGACAGCATCCCGGTGCTACGTCGCTATCCCGGGGGCCAATCCCTCCCGACCCCCTCCGCGATCGATTTCACTCCCGGCGAGCTCCTCGGATCCGTCTCCGGCGAATTGGGTTTGCGACAGTTCCTCGAGGCAGGAGGACACGAACTCGTGGTCACCTCGGACAAGGAGGGACCGGACTCGGTCTTCGATCGCGAGCTTCCGGACGCTGACGTCGTCATCTCCCAGCCGTTCTGGCCCGCCTACCTGACCGCGGACCGCATCGCGAAGGCACCGCGCCTGAAGCTCGCGATCACCGCCGGCGTCGGATCCGACCACGTCGACCTCGATGCGGCAATAGCGCGCGGCATCACTGTTGCAGAAGAGACCTACAGCAACAGCATCAGCGTCTCCGAGCACGCGGTGATGCAGATCCTCGCCCTTCTGCACAACTTTCTGCCTGCGCATGACTGGGTCGTCAAGGGAGGTTGGAACATCGCCGACAGTGTCGAACGGGCATACGACCTCGAGGGCATGGATGTCGGCGTCATCGCCGCCGGAAGGATTGGCCTGGCTGTTCTCCGCAGGCTCGCCCCGTTCGACGTGAACCTGCACTACAGCCAAAGACACCGGCTGTCGGCCGAGATCGAACACGAACTCGCCCTGACCTTCCACCCCAACGTGCAATCACTTGTGAAAGCCGTCGACGTAGTGTCGATTCACGCGCCACTGGACCCGCAGACCTATCACCTGTTCGACGACGAGCTAGTCGGTTCGATGCGCCGAGGGTCGTACATCGTCAACACCGCTCGCGCCGAGATCGCGGAGCGGGATGCGGTTGTGCGCGCACTCGAATCGGGTCACCTCGCCGGCTACGCGGGCGATGTCTGGTACCCGCAGCCACCCGCAGCTGACCACCCATGGCGGACCATGCCAAACAACGCGATGACACCCCACGTGTCGGGGACCACGCTCCCGGCACAGGCCCGTTACGCGGCCGGCGTGCGCGAGATTCTCGAAGACTGGTTCGCGGCTCGACCGATCCGCGAGGAGTATCTCATCGTTGACGGGGGCCGGCTCGCCGGCACAGGGGCTGCGTCATACACGGCTGCCGGCACGTCGAGTCCCGGCAGCTCGGGCGAATAGGCGAGTCAGAGGGACTCCAATGTCTAGCGAACTGACACCCTTGACCGCCGGAGACAGCGCCAACTTCGGCGCCTGGGGAAACTGATGACTACGGCCACTCGGACCGGCGGAGGCTCCGCGGCGCAACAGGAGCAGCGACCGGGACTGTTTGCGGCGTTCACTGTGCCGAACTTCCGTCGGTTCGTGATCGGCCAGGGGGTCAGCCTGATCGGCAGCTGGACCGAAACCGTCGCCCAGGCGCTGCTGGTGTTGCAATTGACGAACTCAGCCGTCGCGGTTGGGTTTGCGACGGCCGCTCGCTACCTTCCGGTTCTGTTGCTCACCCCGTACGCGGGGCTCATCGTTGACAGGCGAAATAAGCGACGGATTCTGCTATTTACCGCGATCGGACTCGCATCTCTGTCGCTGACCCTCGGTGTTCTTGTTCTCACCCACACGGTTGCGTACTGGTCGATCGTCACGGTCGCGCTGGGATTCGGTGTGATCTCCGCCCTCGATAACCCAGCCAGGCAGGCATTTGTCCCGGAAATGGTTGGCCAGCGCCTCATCCGAAACGCGATCACGCTCAACACGACCGTCGTCAACGTCGGGCGTGCGCTCGGCCCGGTCGTTGCCGCGGTCATGATCGCAACGATCGGGATCGGCTGGTGCTTCATCGTCAACGGCATCAGCTTCGGAGCGGTACTGCTCGCGCTTGCCACCCTCAAGGTGTCGGAGCTGCATCCGATAATCGCTGTCAAGCGTGCGAAGGGTCAGCTGCTCAGCGGCTTCAAGTATGCCCGAAGCGTCCCCGAGATTATCGGCCCGGTGGTGATGATGGCTCTCATCGGTACCTTCACGTACGAGTTCGAGGTGAGCCTTCCCCTCTTTGCGCACGTCACTCTCTCCGGTTCGTCGACCACCTACAGCTGGTTGCTCGGCGCCTTCGGCGCCGGGTCCGTTCTCGGTGGCCTCTACTGCGTCTGGAAACCGCAGGTGGGTCTTGGCAGGCTGGTACGCGCGGCGATCATCTACGCCGCCGCAATGACTGCAACGGCGTTCGCGCCGAATCTCTGGGTCGCCGTACCCCTGCTGGTCGTGGTCGGGGTCGCAAGTATTGCGTTCATCACCACCGGCAACTCGACCATCCAGGTCGCGTCCAAGCCGGAGTTTCGCGGAAGAGTCACCGCTCTCTGGTCAACAGCTTTCCTGGGCTCCACGCCCATCGGGGCCTCCATCATCGGCTTCGTCGATGCGATTAGTCCGCGACTGGCCTTAGGCGTCGGAGCAGCCGCCTGCGTGGCCGCGGCATTCATCGGCTGGCACTTCGTTCGCACGCAACGCCGTGAATCCCGAAGCGTGGCCTTCAGTTAGCCCTAGTGGCGCTGGGTTCCAGCCAAATCCGCTTGGGCTCATCCAAATGGGAGACGGACGCTCATCAAAGCCGGGCCGCCTGAAAAACAGCGAGACCCGCCGATCGGCATCGATATCACGATTGCACCGATCGATCGAGAACGTGGATCGTAATCAATGGACACCGTCGTGCACAAGCTCGCACGATGGATTGATGAACACGATCAGCATTCCACTAGCGCAAGTAACAGCCTCAGAACCCCGCAGGAGGTTGCGTCTCCGCCACGCGAGCGGATTCTGGGTGGTCGCTGCGGCTTTCCTTGCCGTGATGGCGTTCTCAACCCTTCCGACACCCCTGTATGCGTTCTACCAACAGCGTGACGGTTTTCCTACCTGGGCGATAACCGTCATCTTCGCCGCTTACGCCGCCGGAGTGATCGTGAGTCTCTTCTTCATCGGACATATCAGCGACTGGGCGGGGCGTCGGCCGCTGGTGCTCGTCGCGATCGTTCTTCAGCTGGTCGCCGCTGTCATCTTCATCTTCTGGAACGACGTATCCGGGCTCATCGTCGCGCGCTTCATCTGCGGCGTTGGGGTCGGCGCATTGACGGCCACAGCGACGGCGCACCTCAGCGAGCTTCGCGCGGTGTCTCGGCCCGACGAGAATCCGCCTCGCGCGGGCATGATCTCGACCGTCGTCAACATGGGCGGCCTCGGGCTCGGCCCGCTGATCGCGGGGGCCCTGGCGCAATTTCTGCCACTCCCGCTTCTTGTTCCGTATCTGGTGTTCCTCGCGATCCTGGCCGTGGCTGCCATTGCTGTCGCCCTAGTACCAGAGACAGTGGAACGGTCAGAGCATCGGCCCGCCTATCGCCCGCAGCGCATCTCTCTGCCGGAGGGCGCTGGCAAATCCTTCTTGGCGGCAATCATTGCAACCTTCGCGGGATTCGCGGTGTTTGGGCTCTTCGCGTCGCTCGCGCCAACCGTGCTGGCTGGCACCCTTCACGACACGTCGCCCCTCATAGCCGGCGTTGTCGCCTTCGCTGTTTTCGCCGCGGCAGCGCTGTCGCAGGTGCTGATGGCGCGCGTATCGGAGCGGGTGCAATTGCGCTGGTCGGTCGCGTTCATCGTCGCGGGGCTGCTAGCTCTGGGCGCCGGAACTCTCGCCGCGAACCTTCCGCTGTTCATCGCGAGTGCCGTGCTGGCAGGAGCCGGAGTGGGACTGCAGTTCAGATCTGCAATCGGTGTCGCCGCATCCCTTGCCGCACCGGATCGCAAGGGCGAGGTCCTGGCCCTCATCTTCCTCGCCGCGTACATCGGCCTGGCCGTCCCCGCACTGATTATCGGTGTCGCACTCATCGTCGTGCCCGTGGTTCCGGTTGTGCTCGCGTTCGTCGTTGTGACAGCCGTGCTCGTGGTGTGGGCAGGGCTCGGGATGCTGCGAGCCCACGCGCGCTGAGGCAGTCCCCCTCAGTCGGCTGCGGACCCGTACGCTACGGCCCATACGCCGTGAGGAATCGGTTGCGGAAGGCATCCATCCGCCAGACCGGCGCCGTCGGTGACGGCAGCATCCCCGGTTGCCAATTCCAGGACGAGATTCGCTTGATGACTGTTGGGTCCTTGGAGATGATGCTGATCGGCACATTGTGGTTTGCCCCCGGCCCACTAACCTCGGTCGCTGGTTGGTGGTCGCCCAGGACGACCAGCACAAGGTTCGGGTCGTTGTACGTGGTGAGAAACGAGAACAGCGTGCTCATCGAGTACTCCACCGACTGGCCGTAGAGCTGCTGCACATGGTGTGTGCTCGCCCATACGACGCTCGGCGCCAATCCCTCGGACGGTTGCGGGTCATAGATTGAGCCGTCCCCGACGGAGGCCCATGGCACCTCGTGAGGCAGGGGAGTCCATGGGGTGTGCGACGACACGAAATCGATCTCGGCCATCAGCGGCTTGTGCGGCTTCGCCAGCTCGTGCTTCTGGAAGTATGCCCACGTGTATTGGTCGGGGATGCGGGCGTAGCTGAAGCTGGGGCCGCGGTAGCCGACATTCTGTGAATTCAGCTTCGTTCCGAAGTGGTAGAAGGAGGTGCCGATTGACCACGGCTTGGAATCGGACGGCACGTCGCTGACCGTTTGCCAGCCGGCCTTCTTGAACGCATCGCTGAGGGTGAACCGGTTTCCGGAGGTGACCTGATCGTATTTCTGTTGCGAGTCGATCCATTGCCCGGTTTGCAGCGTGGAGTGGGCGAGCCAGCTGATGCCGCCAAACGTCGATGAGGTAAGGAACGCGCTGCGCTCGGAGTAGCCGTCTGCCGCGAGTTGCGTGTTTCCGTCGCGGAGGACTTTGTCGACTCCCTTGGAGAAGAAGGTGTTCTGTACGGCTACCTGCCCGTAACTCTCGATGAAGGCAACAATGACGTCCTTGCCCTTCAAACCGTTGAGGAGGTCGGATGCGGGCAGGTGCGCATAGCCGTCCGTCGCGCCCGAGGTATCAAACGCCGCCTGCTCTGCTGCTGCGGCGGTCGCCTGGTTGGTTTTTGCGACTGCCGCGCTGATCGTGTCGGCTGCGGCGATCGGTTCTCCCGCGACGATCTCGGCACCGACGAGTCCGAGCACGATCCAGCTCGCCGCTACGGCGGAACCCCCGATCAGACTCGCGCGGTGGTGCCGACGGATCACGTCGGCGAGTTGAAGTAACGAGACGGCGATCAACACGGTGGCGGCAGCGCCGACCAGGATGATCCCGACAAGGATCGCGACTGCGGCAACGGGTCCCGTCGCGTCGCGCACCACGCCATAGCCATCGCCCAGTTCCGGCCAGCCTGTGACGACGTTGAATGACTCACCCACTGTGAGCGTGAAAGCACGATCGAGTGATGCGGTCGCGATTGTCGCGACGAAGATCAGAGCGATTATCGTCGCAACGATCCGACGGGCGACCGGCCACGGCAACACCGCCAGAATCACGATGGCAACTACCGCCTCGAACGGAATCCGAATGAGCGCGGCCGGTGACCCGGAGCTGATGAGGCCGGGAGCGAGTACTGCGAGGAAGACAACAACTGCGGAGCCGGCCGTGCGCACAGTTCGCCGCGTTGCGCGACTCACTTCATTCCCATCACGAGCGGATTCGTCGCCGTGATCAGCCCGTAGTGACTTTCGGCATCGTGCCAGGTGAATCGATCTGAGAGTGCGTACCGCAGGAGCGCTATGTCGCCGATCTGCCGGACGTCGGCGAGCGTAGCCCGCCGATCATTGGTCCAGCGGAACGCGGCGTTGCCGACGAAGCGAGGGGCACGAGGATCGCCGACGAAGAACGGCGCCACGGCCAGGTGGAGTTCGTCGACGAGGTCTTCGGCCAGAAACTGCGTATGGATCGTTCCGCCTCCCTCGACCATGAGCTGGCGGATTCCGCGATCGGCGAGATCGGCGACGAGATCCGTCATCGTCACGTCCTTGCCGAGCCCGACGACGATCGCGGCGTGTCCAACTCGACGACGGATGCGTTCGGCCTCAGGTGTTGGGCAGTACACCAGCTTCGTGGTGTCGCCTGCCGTGAAGAACGCGGCGTCTGGGTTGAGATCACCCGACGCGGTCACGGTGACCTTCCACGGCGAGCAGGTCAGACCCCCGGCCTCTCTTCGATTCTGGCGAGCAGTGCTGCGCACCAGCAGCCGGGGATTGTCCCGCCGCACGGTGCGCGCACCGACCAGGATGGCGTCGTTTTTTGCGCGCACCTCGTCGACGCGATCGAAGTCTGCTTCGCTCGAAAGAGTCAGTCGCGGCGGATCCGCCCGATCGAGATACCCGTCGAGGGAGGTGGCACAGCTCAGCGTTATGTATGGGTTTTCGGTCACGATGTCTTCTCCTGATTTCCAGCTGCGAGAACAAGAACGGGCACGGCTGCGTTCGCTTTGCGCTGCCGAGCAGCGAGGACCACCGTGATGATTGCGCCTGGGGCGACAGAGATGAAGGCGAGGACGCCGAAAAGCGTTGACGCTGCGACCCCTGCGGATGCACCGAATCCAGCGACTGCGAACGCCCAGCCGGCGACGCCTTCGCGGGGTCCCCACCCGCCGATGTTCAACGGGATCGAGGCGCCAAGCAGGATGACGAGAGCGAGGGGCAGCAGAGCCAGCGCCGCTACATCCGTGCCCACCGCGGCGGTTGCTATCGCCAAGATTCCTACGTGGCATCCGACGACGACGACTGACGCGATCCCGACCTGTGCCGAGGCTCGAACCGAGCCCAGCCCGGCGCGCAGTTCTCGCACTTCGTGAAGCAGCGCCCCACGTGCCCGCCCGCTCGCTACTGTCGTCACCAGAAGCGCGACGGCTATGACGGCAAGTCCGATCCCGAGTGCAGCCAGCAGGTATCCCTCGAACTCCGTTCCGAGGTACGCGAGCACTATCAGCGCCAAGGCGACCTGTACGACCTGTCCGGCGGTGCGTTCGATGGCGACCGAACGTGCAGTCCGTTTGATGCTCTCGGTGCTGCCACCGAGGGCGACCGCGCGGTGAAGGTCCCCAGCGATTCCGCCAGGGATGACCGTGTTGAGAAACTGCGACCGGTAGTACATTCCGACAGCGGCGACCCACCGAATCTCGACTCCGAGGCGAGTTGCGATGACTCGCCAGCGCCACGCGGCAGCGGCGGTTGCAACCGCCGCGAGAACAACGGCCGCACCGATCGTTCTCCCGTCCAAGCTGACGAGGCCGTGGAGCAGGGGGCCGGTACCCACATGAGCGAATACAGCGATGAGCACGCCGATGCCGACGACCAGTCGTGTTGTCAGCCGCAGCCAGCTGGATCGCATGAGCAGGCGCACCCGCGTCGGGACGATGTTGATCATCCGCGAGGCCAGACGAGTAGATCAACGTGCCGGATCTGCGCGCTCAGTTCGCGCCGATCCATTTGCCCGTCGCGAAGCTGCCGATAGCGCTTGGCCTTGAAACGCAGTCCCGGATCTTGCTCGAGCGCCGCCTCAACCCATCCGCCCAGCCATTCGCTGAGCAAGCCTGGCCGCTGCTCGTCGAGCCGCCAGACCGTGGTGCTCTGGCGGACATGCCATCCGGCCTCCGCGAACAGCCCCCGGGCGATTGGTGCGCCGTACCGACCGAGTTGTTGGCGAGTGTTGGAGTCCCGCAGTTGATGGGCGTTGAAGGCATCCTTGAAGTCATCATCGAGTTCGTCTCGAGGGTTCAACCGCACGTCGCCGGTCACGCTGAGCGCGAGGAGTGCTGGGCACCGGGCGGCAACGCACGCATTGACGATTGCGTGAATCTCGCGCGATGTCAGCACGTCAAGCAGCGCAGACGCCGTCACGAGCGACGCCCCTACCAAATCGGTCGGGCGCAGGTCCGCCAGATTCCCCGTTCGCGAGCGCACGGAGATTGCGGCACCGTCCCGATCCACCGGAGGTTTGCCGTTGACGGCTCGCTCGATGAGCTCTGCATTCCAGTCGTGCAGAATCCACTCCTGCGGTCCGGGAAGGAGGGGAGCCAGCCAGCGCATCATGGAGCCGGTGCCACTGCCCAGGTCGTGTACGACAATCGGTCCCTGCGGAAGCAATTCGGCTGCGGCAAGGGCAAGATCTCGTGAGCGGGTAGCTGCGTCCTCCGGCTCGCGGAGCGCAAGCCACTCGCTGCTGACCTCGAGGATTCCACTCATGCAGAAACCGCCGTTTCGGCCAGTATTTCGTCGAAAGTTGAAGCGATGATGGCGACTGTTCCACTCCATGGACGCGCGAGCTCTCGAGCGCGAACGGCCGCCGTCTTGAGCTCTGTTCGGCGTTCCGGACTCGCCCACCATTGGCGCAGCACGACCTCGAGCGCCCACGGGTCCTCCGGGGGAATCATCATTCCCGCGGCGATGCTTGACAACGCCTCGGGTATCCCACCAACTCGGGCGGCGAGGACGGGGATGCCTCGCGCCAGCGCCTCTGCAACCACCATGCCGTAGCTCTCGCTCCGCGACGGGACCACGACGAGGTCAGCCTCGCCGTACGCTCGTTCCAACAGGCTTCCGGTGAGGATGCCGGTGAGCGCAGTTCTGGTGGTGAGATGGGTTCGCCGAATGGCTCGCGTCAGTTCATCGACAAAGTCGGGCGCCGCGTCGAGCGATCCGACGATCGTGCAGGTCCAGTCGTCGACGTCGGTCAGCTGACCTAGGGCGCGGATGAGAAGGTCCTGGCCCTTGTGGTGCGAAACCACGCCGACGCTCAGCAATCGACCGCCCGATGGCGAAGCGACGGTCGGGGTGGCCGAATCCGTTCCGGGGTGAGCCACAACCACGTGGCCGGGTTCGGCGAGGTCGAGTGAGATCAGCTCGGAGCGCGTCCAGTCACTGGTCGTGATGATGCGTTTTGCTGCCCGCAAGGCCTCTCGCGCCTGCTCGACGGGCGCGGTGACCATGTGTGCCAAGATGACCATCCGCAGACGACTCGACTGTGCAACCAGTTCCTCTGGGATGCGTGCAGCGATCAGCCCATCAATCAGTGTCAGGGCGTCGTCCGGCACCCCCTGCAGGATCCGGACCGATCCACGACCGTCTGGAACGAGCACGATGCGCACATCCCACCCGCTACTTCGGAGACCGTCGCGAACGTGCTGGTCGTAGATGTTGCCCCCGCTGACCCGGCGGGGGTCGTCGATCGTGTTTGGGACCACGAAATACACCGACCTTGCCGCGTGCGCGCTCACAGCGACCTCGAGTAACTCGCCCACGCAATGTGTGATTCGTGAAGCGTGACCGTGATGGAAAGCACCTGCTGCCCGCCAGCGAGAGATCCGTCAATAATGCGGTCCGCCAGAGCATCCGCGATGACTTTGCAGAGCACCTCGGTGGTCGTGTTCATCCCGTCGAATTGTGGGTCTTCATCGAGGTTTCGATACGTGAGTGCACCTGTGATCTCGGCGAGCGCGACCGTCGCCGGGCCGATATCGACGACGACGCCGGTGGGGTCGAGCTCTGCCGCCTCGAAAGTGGCGTCCACGATGAACGTTGCACCGTGCAGTCGTTGGGCCGGCCCGAAGGAATCGCCGCTGAAGCTGTGGGCGATCATCATGTGGTCCCGAACCGTTACCGAGAAAGTCATTCTGGTTCTCCCCAGTTGATCGTGTGGCAGAGGTCCGTGCGCGATCCGTCGGCCAGACTCGCCATGACGTCTGGCAGGTCTCGCCAGGAGGAATCGGCCGTGAGCAGTACGTCGTAGGCCGGGTCTTTCAGGAGCTGCAGCGCGAGCTTGAGGCGTTCGCGCGTCGTTCTGCTACCTCTCCGGCTGAGGGCCACCGAGCCGACCTGGCTTGAGCGGATCGTCAGTCTTCGCGAGTGGAAATCAGCGCCGAGCATGAGCGTGGCGGGGCGATCCCCGTACCAGCTGGCCTCGATCACTTCGCCGTCGGTGACGACCGTTTCGAGCGCGAGCTGCAACCCAGCATCCGAACCGCTCGTATTGATCACGATGTCGCGGTCGTGCGGTGCGTCGGGAATGTCGGCGAAATCGACTCCGAGTCGGTCGGCCACTTCCTTTCGGGCCGGGTTGATATCGATCAGTGTGACTTCGAGACCAGGGATGTCGTGCAGGAGGCGCGCCACGCAGCACCCGACCATGCCCGCGCCGACAACGGAGACGCGATCGCCGACGAGCGGGGCGGCGTCCCACAGCACGTTAATGGCCGTTTCGACCGCGCCCGCCAGCACGGCGCGTCGAGCGGGTATTTCGGCGGGAACCGGGACGACGGCGTCCGCGGGGACGACGAATGCCGACTGGTGGGGGAAGAGCGTGAAAACGAGCTGTCCCGCGAGAGCTTCCGGCCCCCGCTCCACGATTCCCACGTTGAGGTACCCGTATTTGACCGGGCCGGGAAAGTCGCCTTGCTGGAACGGAGCGCGCATCCGCTGGCGTTCGCTTTCCGGCACATGCCCGCCGAAGACGGCGACTTCGGTCCCACGACTCACTCCGGTGTAGAGGGTTGTGACGAGCACCTCTCCCTCGCCAGGCTCACGGAGCGGTTCGTGGCGGAGTACGCCGAAGCCCGGCATCTCGACCCAGAAAGCGGTTGCCTCCGGCACATTCCCTCCCTTCCGTGAACGATTGCGACACGACGTACGTGTTAACAGGTGGGTTAACTGAGAAACGAGACAGGGATGACCAGAGTTCAATTCGCGCCGATCTCCTCGGCTGTCGCGGGCGCAGCCGTTGCGACAGTGCTCGGCGCGGTGGCTCTGCAGTCGCACGAGTCGTTGGCGCCTTTGTTGGGATGGCTCGCCACAATCACGTACCTCGTCATTTCGAACGTAGTGCTGTTGAACGGCCTCCGGCAAAGGAAGACGACACGAATCGGCGCGGCGAACGTCGTGACCGCTGTACGGTCCACACTGGTCGCCCTGATCAGTGGCATCGTTGTTGCCTCGTTCGTTTCGCCGATTCCCGTCGGTCTGTTGGTTGCCCTGATCGTGCCAGCTCTGCTCCTCGACGCTGTCGACGGCTGGGTAGCCAGACGCACGAACTCCGCGAGCGAACTCGGCGCGCGGTTCGACATGGAAGTCGATGCATTCCTGTTGCTCGCCTTGAGCGCCTACGTTTCGCAAACTTTAGGGGTCTGGGTGTTGGCGATTGGGCTTATGCGTTACACCTTCGTCGCCGCTGGATGGATCTTTCCCTGGCTACGTCGGCAACTCCCCTTCCGCTATTGGCGCAAGGTAGTGACCGCCGTGCAGGGCATCGCATTGACGGTCGCCGCCGCCGGGTTGCTCCCCGGCGGCGACGCGGTAGTAGTCGTGATCGCGTTGGCGCTACTCGTCGAGTCGTTCGGCCGTGACGTGATCTGGTTGCGGCGAACGATGCCGGTAGTTACGCCACCGCCGGTTGCCGACGAAGTACGACAATCGAGGTGATCGCGAGAATCACGATGGCGATTGCATCGACCACGATCGTCTGCGGCACGAGGGTAAAGGTCCACACTTCGGTGATGCCGAAAAGCCCGACCGTGAGCGCAAGCACGAGCGAGAGAAGGCTCGCTATGGCGAACAGCAGACCCAGGATCGTTGCCAGCCTCAGGAGTCCACCGCGAAGGATGAGCATTCCGATGGCCAGGACGATACCGGCGATGGCGTTGAGTATGAAGAGCACACCGAGTGTGCCCCCGACGCCGTCGAAGACAAGAAATAGGTGAATCCCGCCGATCGCCAAAAGGACGATTGCGCTGAGGATTCGCATGACCCTGATAAGGCCCTGGCTGTCAGCCATGTCGATACCCGCTTCCGATTCGAGCCTCCAGGGGGTGGAGGCTTCACTAAGAGTGACGAGCCAACTCGGGGAAACGTTCAATCGTCGATGCCAGTGATCACTGGCAATGTGTCGCAGTGGAGACAGGCGTAGCGTGGAGGTCACCTTGTAGCAGGGAGAATCGTGACCACGGCGACCGCATCGCTTTCATCGGCGGAGCTGGCTGGAATCCGCGCCGATTTTCCGATCCTCGCGGTTCGGGTGAACGGTCGCCCGCTCGTCTATCTCGACTCGGCCGCGACCGCGCAGAAGCCCCTGCGGGTGCTCGATGCTGAGCGAGAGTTCCTTGAGCACCGCAACGCGGCTGTTCATCGCGGCGCGCACAGTCTCGCGGCGGAGGCGACCGAGGAATTCGAGGAAGCACGAGGCGTGGTCGCTGCGTTCATCGGAGCAACTTCGGATGAGCTCGTGTGGACGTCGAATGCGACGGAAGCGATCAATCTGGTCGCCTACGCGCTCTCCAATGCAGCGTTCTCCGCGCGATACGGGCGGCTTGCTCTTCACCCGGGCGACGACATCGTGGTCACGGAGAGAGAGCATCACGCGAACCTGATCCCCTGGCATCAACTCGCCCAGCGGACGGGTGTCACCCTCCGGTATCTGCCCGTCGACGACGACGGCACGCTTCGGCTGGATCTGCTCGACGAGGTCGTTACCGAGCGCACTCGGATCCTCGCGTTCGCCCACGTGTCGAACGTGACAGGCACGCTCGCACCGGTCGCAGAACTCGTTGCGCGCGCGCGGAAGGTGGGCGCGCTCGTGGTGCTGGACGCCTGCCAGGCGGTACCGCAGCTCCCCTTCGATGTTCAAGCCCTCGATGTGGACTTTGCAGTGTTCAGCGGCCACAAGCTCTATGGGCCGACTGGCATCGGTGCGCTGTATGGTCGCCGCGAACTCCTCGCGGCGTTGCCCCCGTTCCTCACCGGCGGGTCGATGATCACCACCGTGACGATGGATGACGCGGAGTTTCTCCCGCCGCCGCAGCGGTTTGAGGCCGGGACCCAGCGTGTATCGCAGGCAATCGCGCTCGCCGAAGCTGTGCGCTATGTACAGGGAATCGGCATGGAACGCATCGCAGCACATGGTCAGGCGCTCGGCGCGCGGCTCGCCGCTGGACTCGCTGCCATCGACAACGTCCGCGTGATCGGCGTCGGAGAACGCATTGGGCTCGCAAGCTTCGATCTGGTGGGCATCCACGCGCATGACGTGGGTCAATTCCTCGATGACCGGGGCATCGCGGTTCGCGTAGGGCACCACTGCGCGCAGCCACTGCACCGTCGGCTCGGGCTGACGGCGTCGGTGCGGGCGAGTGTTGCGGTACACACCACTGACGACGAGGTGGACCAGTTGCTGGGTGCGGTCGCCGACGCCGCCGATTTCTTCCGGGGTGCACGATGACTTCGGCCGAATTCGCGTCGCTCTACCAGGAACTCATTCTCGAACAGGCGGCACTCGGACACGGGCGTGGCGACCCAGCGGACTTCCACCCCCAGTCGCACCAGGTCAATCCCACCTGCGGGGACGAGATCACGCTCGGCATTCGGCTGGCCGGAGATCGCGTCGAGGAGGTGCGGTGGGATGGCCGTGGCTGCACCATCTCGCTCGCCTCCGCCTCGCTGCTCGCCGGCATCATCGACGGCTCGACCACCCTGGAGGCGCTTGGTCTGATCGAGGATTTCCGCGCTGTCATGCGTTCCCGTGGCCAGTTGGAACTCGACGAGGCCCGATTCGGAGATGCCGTCGCGCTGAATGGCGTCCCTCGCTACGTGGCGAGGGTCAAGTGCGCGATGCTCGCGTGGGTTGCGCTTGAGCATTCGCTGGTGCAGGCTTCCAGCTGAGAGCATCCGGCTTCTGTGTTCCACCGACCCATGGCGGATTGTCCGGGCGTATGCTGCGAGAATGCCCGCCGTAGCTCTAGGGATGCCGCATCCGAGGTTTGCGGGATCCGCGGACGACCGCCCAGAGAACGATGACCTGATCGATCGTCACGGGCGCACGGCGCGTGACCTGCGGATCTCCATCACGGAAAAATGCTCGCTGCGCTGCACCTACTGCATGCCAGCGGAGGGCCTGCCTTCAATTGCGAAGAGTGCGTTGTTGACGTCAACCGAAATTGCGCGGCTGGTCGGGATCGCCGCACGCGATCTCGGCATCCGTGAAATCCGGTTCACGGGCGGCGAGCCGCTAGTGCGGGGAGACCTCGTCGAGATCGTGACGCTGTCGAGAGCGGCAGCTCCTGGCATCCCGCTCTCCATGACCACGAACGGCATTGGTCTCGACAAGGTTGCCGGTGCTCTTCGCGCTGCTGGCCTCAGCCGCGTCAATGTGTCTCTCGATACCGTCGATCGCGCTCACTTCGCAGAACTCACTCGACGTGATCGGTTGCCGGCGGTGTTCGCGGGCATTGCCGGGGCACAGGCCGCGGGACTCTGGCCGATCAAGGTGAATGCCGTGCTGATGCGCTCGACCCTCGCCGACGCGTCCCAACTGCTCGCCTGGTCGCTCGAGCACGGGGCACGGCTGCGATTTATTGAGGAAATGCCGCTCGACGCGGAAGAGGCGTGGAGACGGGACGAGATGGTGACGGCGGCAGACCTGATCGGTGTGCTCAGTGAACGATTCGACTTGACCGAGGCGGGGCGTTCAGATCCAGCTGCACCCGCCGAGGAGTGGCTCGTTAACGGCGGTCCGGCGACCGTCGGCGTCATCGCATCAGTCACGCGGACCTTCTGCGAGGCCTGTGACCGTACGCGCGTGACGGCAGAGGGAACCGTGCGTTCGTGCCTCTTCAGTGACGACGAGACCGACCTACGCGCACTCTTGCGCGGCGGGGCCGAAGATCACGAGATCGCGGACGCGTGGCGCGCGGCGATGTGGAACAAGCAGGCTGGCCATGGCATCTCGCTTCCGGATTTCACGCCTCCCGTTCGGAGCATGGGAGCGATCGGCGGCTGAACGCCGAAACCGCGGTCCTCAACTCCAGAGGGCCACGTGGAACTTGTTGCCTCGTCGAGAGAGACCGCGTGAACCCGTTGGCGAGACGATCGCGGCTGTCGCCTCGGCGGTCGTAACGAAACGCTGCAGAAGCCGCGCCGACACGGTGGCCCGGCCACCGTCGAGTGTTGTAGCCCACCACAGTCCAGAAATCGGTGTTTCAGCCACTGGCAACCGCACCAGGGCGGACGCGGGGCGGTCACTACCGGCTTCCGGCCCGGAGCGTCCGCGAATCCGGGGCGCGACGACATGCCCAAGGGCGAGCATGAGGCCCTCCCCACCGGCTACCGCTGAGAGCGCATCCGTCTCGCTCGTCAACTCGACGACCTCGGGCAATGCGGTGAGGCGCCCGAACCAGCGGCCCTCTTCGGTGAGGGGCTCGAAGCCCCCGGGCCCGGCGAACCACGGGACCGACAACAGTCGGCGCATCGGGATCTGTCCGGCCTCGGAGGCGATCGGATGGCGCGCGGAAGCCACCATCACCCTCTGGTACTTGAAGAAGGGGACCAGCTCGAGACCCCCACTCTCCGCGAGGGCGGGTCGTGCGCCGAGAGCGATGTCGTAGGCACGTTCATGCAGCAGAGTCGCGACGTCGTCGGCATCTTCGACGATGACATCAACGGCCTCCGGTGCGACCCACTTTCCGAACAGGTCGAAGATTCGACCCGCGGCATGCTCGGCGAACGCGGCCGTGGCGAGTACACGCAATTCCTGCTCCGCGCTGGTGGCGTGCGCTACGTCCCGTCGCGTGTCCTCGGCGAGTCCGACAATCTCCTCGGCATGCGCGGCGAGCGCGCGCCCTCCGGGCGTGAGCATGATTCCGGTCGGGGTGCGGGTGAATAGCGGGTCACCGAGCTCCAGGCGCAGGGATGCGACGGCAGACGACACTGCCGGTTCGCTGACACCGAGCGTGGCCGCGGCTTCGTGCAGTGAGCCGAGCTTGGCAACCAACGCGAACGTTCGCAGCTGGCTCAGCGTCATTCCCATGGCCGATAACCCTTCGCTTATGTCGATGTTGACACTCGGTTGGGCCGGAGGCAACGTGTTCAGTGAAAAGCGCATCCACAATGCCGTGGTGCGCTCGCAATGGTGCGTCCGGAAGGGAGTCGCCGTGCAGATCCCGGCGCCATTTGACTACGCGAGGGCCACGAGCGTCGATGATGCGGTCGCGTTGTTGACGCGCTACGGCGAGGACGCCCATGTGATCGCGGGCGGTCACAGCTTGCTGCCCATGATGAAGCTGAGGCTGGCGAGGCCCGACTGGCTCATCGACATCAATGATCTCCACGAGTTGGACTTCATCCGTCGCGATGGTGACTGGCTACATATCGGAGCTCTCACCCGGCACCGCGCACTGCTCGAGTCCGACGAGGTGCGCGCTCTCTTCCCGATCATCACCGATGCCGAGCGAGTTGTCGCCGATCCGGTGGTGCGCAACCGTGGCACGCTGGGCGGTTCGCTGTGCCAGGCCGATCCGGCCGAGGACCTTTCAACCGTGTGCACCGTTTTGGGCGCAGAAGCAGTCATCCACGGAGCCGAGAGCGATCGAGTGATCGGCATGGGTGACTTTCACCGCGGTCCATATGAGACTGCCGTCGAATTCAACGAGGTGTTGACCGAGGTGCGGATTCCGATTCGTCCTGGATCATCGAGCGCATACGAGAAAGTTGAGCGCCGGGTCGGCGACTGGGCTGTAGTTGCGGCGGGCGCGTCGGTCACCTTCGCGAGCGATGGCACCCTCGGTGACGTCGCAATCGGTGTCACCGCCGTCGGGCTCGCGGAGCGGGCGACAGCCGCGGAGGCAGTGCTTCGCGGCCAAAGGCCGTCGGAGGCGCTTATTGCGGAGGCAGGTCGCCTCACCGCGGAGGCTGTGGATCCCATGGCGGACCAGCGAGGATCCGTCGAATACAAGCGGCATCTCGCAGACGAGTTGACGCAGAGAGTGCTCAGGCGGGCGATCGCTCGCGCGCAGGGACAGGAGGCATGACAATGCACGTGACCATGACAGTCAACGGTGACGAGGTCGAGCGTGACATCGAGCCACGCGTGCTTCTCGTGCATTTCCTCCGCGACGACTTGGGACTCACGGGAACCCACTGGGGATGTGACACCTCCAATTGCGGAACCTGTGTCGTCCAGGTCGACGGAGAGCCTGTCAAGTCGTGCACGATGCTCGCCGTGATGGCTGATGGACACGCTGTGCGAACCGTCGAAGGTCTCGCGGTGGGAGGACAGGTCGACCCGATTCAGCAGGGTTTCATGGAGGAGCACGGCCTGCAGTGCGGCTTCTGCACTCCAGGGATGATGCTGACGGCCCGGGCCCTGCTCGACGAGAATCCGCATCCGACCAACGGTGAGATTCGAGAGGCGATTTCCGGCCAGATCTGCCGTTGCACCGGCTACGCCACCATTGTGCGAGCCGTCCAGTGGGCAGCCGATCATCCTGCGGATGCGCCGGAATTGGCAGACTCCACTGTGGAGAAAGAGGAGGCGACGGCATGACGATCGTCGACGAACCAAGAACTCACGCGGACCACGACCACAATCCGGCGGCGGGCGATCCTGAACGGCCGATCGGATTCGGTCGGCTGCAACGCAAGGAGGACCCGCGGTTTGTTCGCGGGCAGGGCAACTACGTGGACGACATTGTGCTGCCTGGCATGCTCCACGGAGCGATCCTGCGCTCCCCGGTCGCGCACGCGAAGATCGTGTCAATCGACACCAGTGAGGCGCTGGCGCGCCCCGGTGTGCGCGCAGTCATCACCGGCAAGGATCTCGAGCCGCTCAAGCTGGCGTGGATACCAACACTGTCCTACGACGTGCAAGCGGTGCTCGCTACAGACAAGGTGCGATTCCAGGGCCAGGAGGTCGCATTTGTCATCGCCGATGATCGTTACGCGGCGCGCGACGCCCTCGAATCGATCAACGTCGAATACGACATCCTGCCGCCGGTCACCGACCTGCGGCATGCGCTCGATGCCGACGCACCTGTGATCCGAGACGATCTCGAAGGTCGGACGAACAATCACATCGCCGACTGGGACTGCGGCGATAAGGCTGCGACGGAAGCCGTCTTCGACAAGGCCGAGGTCATCGTCAAGCAGGAGATCGTGTATCCGCGCGTGCATCCTGCGCCCATGGAGACGTGCGGCGCGGTCGCGGACTTCAATGCCGTTACAGGCCAGCTCACCCTGTACGAGACCTCGCAGGCTCCGCACGCGCACCGCACCGTCATTGCGATGGTCGCGGGACTCCCCGAGCACAAGATTCACATCATCTCGCCTGACCTCGGCGGCGGCTTCGGTAACAAGGTGGGGATCTATCCGGGTTACGTGCTCGCAATCGTCGGATCGATCGTCAGCGGACATCCGGTCAAATGGATGGAGGACAGGTCCGAGAACCTCATGTCGACCTCGTTCGCTCGCGACTACATCATGAGCGGGGAAATTGCCGCGACGAGAGACGGGAAACTGCTCGGCCTCCGTGCCACCGTTCTGGCCGACCACGGTGCGTTCAACGGGGTGGCCCAACCGACGAAGTACCCCGCGGGGTTCTTCAACCTCTTCCCCGGGAGCTACACCTGGGAAGCCGTGTATGGCAAGGTCACGTCGATTTATACGAACAAGGCTCCCGGCGGTGTCGCGTACGCGTGCTCGTTCCGGGTGACCGAGGCGTCCTATTTCGTCGAGCGCATGATCGACCGTCTCGCGATCGAACTGAACATGGACCCGGCCGAACTGCGCCTGAAGAACTTCATCAAGCCAGAGCAGTTCCCGTATGACAACAAGGCCGGCTTCGACTACGACTCCGGTGAATACGAGAAGACCATGCGCCATGCAATGGGTCTCATCGGCTATGACGAGCTGCGCAAAGAGCAAGCAGAGAAACGGGCTCGTGGCGAACTCATGGGCATCGGCATCTCGTTCTTTACGGAGGGCGTTGGCGCTGGGCCGCGTAAGCACATGGACATCCTTGGCCTCGGAATGGCGGATGGTGCTGAGTTGCGAATCCACCCGACGGGCAAAGCTGTCGTCAGGATTTCCGTACAGAGCCAGGGCCAGGCGCACGAGACCACGTTCGCCCAGATCGTCGCGGAAGAGATCGGCATTCCACCCGAGGACATCGAGGTTGTGCACGGCGACACGGACCAGACGCCATTCGGTCTCGGTACGTACGGCAGCCGCTCGACACCCGTCAGCGGCGCAGCGGTCGCGATGGTCACCAGGAAGGTGCGTGACAAGGCGAGATTGATCGCCGCTGCGATGCTCGAGACCCGTCCGGAGGACCTCGAATGGGAGAAGGGCCGTTGGTTCGTCAAGGGCGACCCGAGCGCAGGCAAGACGATTCAGGAAATCGCGCTCGCCGCCCACGGCACGATGGAGCTTCCAGAGGGAGTTGACGGCAACCTCGATGCAGAGGTGACGTACGACCCGCCCAACCTCACGTACCCGTACGGTGCGTATTTCTGCGTCACTGACATTGACCGCGGCACCGGCAAGGTCACCGTACGGCGATTCCTCGCCGTCGACGATTGCGGTACGCGCATCAACCCGATGGTCATCGAAGGCCAGGTGCACGGCGGGCTGACCGAGGCCTTCGCGGTCGCGATGGGCCAGCAGGTGCCGTTCGACGAGAACGGCAACCACCTCGGCAAC
>DASXNG010000021.1:0-8191 GCA_036495225.1 Galbitalea sp. | reverse complement strand
AGTAGCCACCGTCGGGTAGGAGTTGTCAACTTTGGGCCCTCTTCGTCGCAGGAAGGGACCAACCGCAGCCCCCCGCGGGACACGACTACTACTACTCTGGCGCTCGGGCGCCAGAAAGTGAAAGCGAATCCCCCGCCACGTCAGGGTAGTCGAGGAAGGCTAGAAAATCGAGAGTGCTTGAACCCGCCCGAGTACGGGGTCAACGCACTCGAGTTCGCGAGGCTGGCGGACGAAGCCCGATGACTGTCGGAGTCTCGGCGCTGGTTCCGACGCTCGAAGCGTAGGCGGATTTCGACGCGGTCACTCGCACAGAGAGAATTCGTCCGCCCTGTGAGGCCGGGATCGTGTAGTTCATTCCGGTCGCCCTGGAGATCGCGACAGGCGTGGCGGAGGCCGAAGACTGGGAGTACCACTGATAGCGGTAGCTCACTGCGGTCGACGGCGACGCCGACGTGTGGTGAGCCGTCAGAGCCGAGCCGACGCTGGCAGAACCCGTGATCGTGACCGTAGGAGCAGTCGCAAAACGCCCCGGCCCGATTGGACCGACAGCATCACCGATCCATCCGTCGAAAGTCGCGTAGTGGGCAAGCGACGCCTGCGATAGACCGTAGATGACTTGACCCAGATCGGACGGCCGCACTGTGTACGAGTTCGACGTAGACAAAATCATCAGCTCATCCTTTGATGAGAACCATTCGTATCGCACGTGGACCCCGGGCACGCCCCACCCGACCGAAGTGGCCGTCAGCGTGCTGCCGACCCTGGGTGCGCCCGAGATAATCGTGCCGCCGACATCAAATTGTCCAGATCGCACTGTCTGCGCATTGCTGGTGCCATTCGACGGCAGATACCCGTCAGCTCCCCCGGCGACGCTCGCGATCACTCGAAGCTGCTTGCCGTAATCGCTTGGCTGTGGCAGATAGGTTCTGCTCACGGCGCCCGGGATCACGACACCGTCGATTGTCCACTGGTAGTCAATAGGAGCGGTCGCCGGGACACCGACGGTCGTCGCAGTGACGGTCTCATTGAGATGGGCGGCGCCGATCTTGACATGCGAGACATCGGCTATCCCCGGCGCAATTGGCATCGTTGCGGTGGACGTGGATACGCCAGGACCGGAGGTCGCCGAAGATTCAACCACTGAGACTGTCACGGTCTTCCCCACGAAACTCGGATCGGTCGGGGTGAAAGCTGAGCCCGAATTGGGCTGCGGGCTTCCACCGACAGACCACCCAAACGAATACGTGGTCCCGACCGGCGTCCACACGGGTTCCGAAGTCGTGAGTGTCTCGCCGAGACGGGGCGTACCGGAAATAATCGGCGGTGGAGTGCTCAAGAACGCGAGCTTGACGGGACTTGTGGGGCCCAGGGTTATCGAAGCGGGTGGGAGACCCGGTGCGGTCCCGGTAACGGTCACCGACAGCTTGTGGCCGGCGTCTTCAGGCCGAGCGACGTAGGTGCTTGAGGTCGCGCCAGCGATCTCGGAACCGTCACTCATCCATTGGTAGGAAAAAACGATCCACGATGGTTGCCATTGATTGAGATAGATGATGACTGTCTGGCCCACCATGACATCGGGCCTGATGAACCCGGATTGCGTGAATATGTGATCGTAACCAACGGTGATGGTGTTCGATCTGGCATAGGTGTGCCACCAACCGTCGGCGTACGCGTCGACCTCGAGATAGATCGAACTGCCAGCGTCTGCTTCGGTGGTCGCGTAAGTCGGACCGGTGTCGGAGAAGCCCGACGAACTGCCGGTAAACCACACGTACTTGAGGACGGAGTTCGCCGGGGTCCAAGTTCCGACGTCGGAGGTAATGATGTCACCGGGTAGTGCGCCACCACTGATAGTGACGCCCGTTGTTGTTGGCACTCCGACCACGACCTGCGGTGCCGACGTTTCAGTGAGAGGCGCATATCCGGCGAGAGCGCCAGTCGCCGCTACGGTCAAAGACGCGCCGCGCTCCGACGCGAGCGGCGTATACGTGGCATCCGTAGCGCCGACTATTGGCACACCGTCGTCAAACCATTGGTACGTCACCGTCGTCGGAACGGGCGTCCACGCGAGCGCCCCCACTCGAGTCTGCATGCCAACAATCGCGCGGTAGACAATTGTCGGCACTGGAGACGAAGTGAAAACAAGGTCGCCGTCGTCGGCTGCCGCAGTGAGAACGCCAGTACTCGACGACAACACAGCGCCAACTGCGACAACGAGGGCCACGAACATCGCCCGGCCGCGAGCTCGTTGGCGCAACCGCATCCGCTCGCCCTCCTCGCCGTCGCCGTGAATGAATCTTCCAGAACGATAGCGGAGAAAGTTTCTCTTTCGTGACGACTCCCACGCATCGAATGCCCTACAAGTGCAAGTGCGTGCGTGCTTGGCACTAGCACTTACAGGGCATTCGATGGCGGGCTGGGACAAAACGACGAACGGCCCGCCACCAGTGATGGTGACGGGCCGTTCGTGGTGGCCCTTCGATGAACTCAGGGACCGAGGTCTAGCTCAGATCTCGATACGATCGCCCGGAAGGGGCGATCACTCGATCTAGCCCGGCGAGGAGCTGCGCTCCTCGCGCGGACTAGTTGTAGGTACCGGGCTGGTAGTCGTCAGACGAGAAGCTGTCGAAGTCGACGAAGCTCAGGTCAGACTCGTTGAACACCGACTCATCCGTGAAGATGCGGTTCGGGTAACGCTCTGCCTTCGCCTCCTCGGTGGCCTCGACCGATACGTCGCGGTACTTGGCGAGGCCAGTACCTGCGGGGATCAGCTTTCCGATGATGACGTTCTCCTTGAGGCCCATCAGCGGGTCGGACTTGCCCTCCATGGCGGCCTGCGTGAGAACACGCGTGGTCTCCTGGAACGACGCGGCCGACAGCCACGACTCGGTCGCCAGCGAAGCCTTGGTGATACCCATGACCTCCTGACGAGCCGATGCCGTCTGCTTGCCCTCGGTGAGGGCAGCGCGGTTGAGCTCGTTGTACTTGAGACGGTCGACCAGCTCACCAGGCAGCAGGTCGGTGTCGCCGTGCTCGACGACGGTCACCTTCCGCAGCATCTGGCGAACGATGACCTCGATGTGCTTGTCGTGGATCGGAACACCCTGCGAGCGGTAAACACCCTGGACGCCATCCACCAGGTGCAGCTGCACCGCGCGGACACCCTTGACGCGAAGAACTTCCTTCGGGTCCAGGTTTCCGATGTGCAGCTGCTGCCCGAGGTCGACGTGCTGGCCATCCTCAACGAGGAGGGTCGCGCGGCGAAGCACCGGGTAGACGTGCGGCTCATCGCCGTTGTCCGGCGTCAGGATGATGCGACGGCTGCGGTCCGTGTCCTCGATGGTGATGCGTCCGGCCGCCTCAGCGATCGGGGATGCACCCTTCGGGGTACGCGCCTCGAACAGCTCGGTGACTCGTGGCAGACCCTGCGTGATGTCATCCGCGGATGCGACACCACCGGTGTGGAAGGTACGCATCGTCAGCTGGGTTCCGGGCTCACCGATCGACTGTGCCGCAATGATACCGACGGCCTCGCCGATGTCGACGAGCTTGCCGGTAGCGAGCGAACGGCCGTAGCAGACGGCGCAAACACCGACGGCAGACTCACACGTGAGCACCGAACGCACCTTGATGTCGTTGACACCGGCAGCGAGCAGCTTGTCGATCAGAACGTCACCGACGTCCTCACCGGCCTCAGCAATGACCTTGCCCTTGGCGTCGACGGCGTCAGCCGCGAGGCTGCGTGCGTAGACCGAGTTCTCAACGTTGACGTCGCGAACCCAGTTGCCAGCGGCATCCTGCGTTGCGATCGGCATGTCGAGACCCTTGGTCGTGCCACAGTCGTGCTCGCGGATGATGACATCCTGCGAGACGTCGACCAGACGACGAGTGAGGTAACCCGAGTCAGCGGTACGAAGCGCCGTGTCGGCCAGACCCTTGCGGGCGCCGTGGGTCGAGATGAAGTACTCGGCCACCGACAGGCCCTCGCGGTAGCTGTTGACGATCGGGCGAGGAATAATCTCACCCTTCGGGTTCGACACGAGACCACGCATACCGGCGATCTGGCGAACCTGCATCCAGTTACCACGAGCACCAGACGACACCATGCGGTTGATGTTGTTCGACTCAGGAAGGTTGTCTTCCATGGCCTTCGCAACCTCAGCCGTAGCGCGGTTCCAGATCTCGATGAGCTCCTGGCGACGCTCGGCCTCGGTGGTCAGACCCTTGTCGAACTGGTCCTGGACCTTGGCCGCCTGCTTCTCGTAGCCCGAGATGATCTCGCGCTTGTTCGGAGGCGTCAGGATGTCGCTCAGCGCAACGGTCACGCCGGAGCGGGTTGCCCAGTGGAAACCGGCATCCTTGATCCGGTCGAGCGCCGCAGCAACCTCAACCTTTGGGTAACGCTCTGCGAGGTCGTTGACGATCGCAGAGAGCTGGCCCTTGTCGGCAACGGTCTCCATGTAGGGGTAATCCGCGGGAAGCGTCTCGTTGAAGATGGCGCGACCGAGGGTCGTGTTCATCAGCACCTTGTCGCCCTGCGTGAAGCCTTCGGGAGCCTCGCCCTCAGCGAAGTACACGTGCTCGAGGCGAATGCGAACCTTCGCGTTCAGGTCGAGCGAGTGCTGGTCGTGAGCGAGGATCGCCTCGGCGATCGACGAGAATGCGCGGCCCTCACCGGTTGCGCCCCCCTTGAGCGTGGTCAGGTGGTGCAGACCGATGATCATGTCCTGCGTTGGCAGGGTCACCGGGCGACCATCGGACGGCTTCAGGATGTTGTTGGACGCGAGCATCAGGATGCGCGCCTCGGCCTGCGCCTCAACGGACAGCGGCAGGTGGACTGCCATCTGGTCACCGTCGAAGTCGGCGTTGAACGCTGCACACACGAGCGGGTGAAGCTGGATCGCCTTACCCTCGACGAGCTGAGGCTCGAAGGCCTGGATGCCCAGGCGGTGCAGGGTTGGTGCGCGGTTCAGCAGCACTGGACGCTCGCGGATGATCTCCTCGAGCACGTCCCAGACCTGCGGACGTGAACGCTCAACCATGCGCTTTGCGCTCTTGATGTTCTGTGCGTGGCTCAGGTCGATCAGGCGCTTGATCACGAACGGCTTGAACAGCTCCAGCGCCATCTGCTTGGGCAGACCACACTGGTGCAGCTTCAGCTGCGGACCAACGATGATGACCGAACGACCGGAGTAGTCAACGCGCTTACCGAGCAGGTTCTGGCGGAAACGACCCTGCTTACCCTTGAGCATGTCGCTCAGGGACTTGAGGGCACGGTTACCAGTACCGGTGACCGGACGACCACGGCGACCGTTGTCGAACAGTGCGTCGACGGCCTCCTGAAGCATGCGCTTCTCGTTGTTGACGATGATCTCGGGGGCACCGAGGTCGAGCAGACGACGCAGACGGTTGTTGCGGTTGATCACACGACGGTAGAGGTCGTTGAGGTCGGAGGTCGCGAAACGGCCACCGTCGAGCTGCACCATCGGGCGAAGCTCCGGCGGGATGACCGGGACGACCTCGAGCACCATGGCGGCCGGCGAGTTACCGGTCTGCAGGAAGGAGTTGACCACGCGCAGTCGCTTGATCGCGCGGATCTTCTTCTGGCCCTTGCCGTTGGCGATCTGGTCGTGCAGAAGCTCGGACTCGGCCTCGAGGTCGAAGTCCTGCAGGCGCTTCTGGATGGCCTCGGCCCCCATGAATGCCTCGAAGTACAGGCCGAAACGGTCCTGCAGGTCGTGGAAGACCGCATCCTCAGGCTTCAGGTCGCCGACCTTCAGGCTGCGGAAGTCTTCCCAGACGCGCTCGAGCTGGGCGATCTGCTCGTCGAATGACTTGCGGGCCTGGCTCATCTCCTTCTCGGCGCCATCACGCACGCGGCGCTTCTGGTCGCTCTTGGCACCCTCAGCCTCAAGGGCTGCGAGGTCCTCTTCGAGCTTCGCGAGGCGCTCCGCAATGCGGGCGTCGCGCTGGCCCTCGAGGGTCTTGATCTCGAGGCGAAGCTCGTTCTCAAGGCCTGGCATGTCTTCGTGGCGAGCGGTCTCGTCGACGGAGATGATCATGTACGCAGCGAAGTAAATGACCTTCTCGAGGTCCTTCGGTGCCATGTCGAGCAGGTAGCCGAGGCGGCTTGGCACACCCTTGAAGTACCAGATGTGCGTAACCGGAGCGGCGAGCTCGATGTGGCCCATGCGCTCGCGACGAACGGAGGACTTGGTGACCTCCACGCCACAGCGCTCACAAACGATGCCCTTAAAGCGGACTCGCTTGTACTTGCCACACGAGCACTCCCAGTCGCGGCTCGGTCCGAAGATCTGCTCACCGAACAGACCATCCTTCTCGGGCTTCAGGGTGCGGTAGTTGATCGTCTCTGGCTTCTTAACCTCACCGTGCGACCAACGACGGATGTCGTCAGCGGTCGCGAGACCGATCTTAATTTCGTCAAACGCGTGAACGTCGAGCAATGTGTTCTTCTCTCTTATGAAATTCGAAAGTCGTCGGGGAGGGTGTTCTAGATCTCGTCAATTGACGAAGACTCGAACCGCGTGGAGATGTTGATGCCAAGCTCTTCAGCAGCACGGAAGACCTCGTCATCCGTGTCGCGCAGGTTGACTGCCGATCCGTCGGCCGAGAGCACCTCGACGTTCAGACACAGCGACTGCATCTCCTTGATGAGCACCTTGAAGCTCTCCGGAATACCGGGCTCCTGGATGTTCTCGCCCTTGACGATGGCTTCGTAGACCTTGACGCGGCCCAGGATGTCGTCGGACTTGATCGTGAGCAGCTCCTGCAGTGCGTATGCAGCGCCATAGGCCTCGAGGGCCCAGACCTCCATCTCACCGAATCGCTGGCCACCGAACTGCGCCTTACCACCGAGCGGCTGCTGGGTGATCATCGAGTACGGGCCAGTGGAGCGTGCGTGGATCTTGTCGTCGACAAGGTGGTGCAGCTTCAGGATGTACATGTAGCCAACCGAGACCGGCTCCGGGAACGGCTCGCCACTGCGGCCGTCGAAGAGCTGCGTCTTGCCGGATGAGCCGATCAGGCGGTCGCCATCCCGAGTCACGTTCGTCGAGTCGAGAAGACCCGCGATTTCCTCTTCGAGAGCACCGTCGAACACCGGGGTGGCGAGCTTCGTGCCTGGGGCTGCGCTGTGCGCTGCCTCCGGCAGGCGGCCGGCCCATTTCGGGCTTCCCTTGACTTCCCAACCCTGCTTCGCGACCCAACCGAGGTGGGTCTCGAGCACCTGGCCGAAGTTCATTCGACCGGGGATACCGAGCGGGTTCAGGATGATGTCGACCGGAGTTCCGTCCGCGAGGAACGGCATGTCCTCGACCGGCAGGATCTTCGAGATAACACCCTTGTTGCCGTGACGGCCAGCGAGCTTGTCACCTTCAGTGATCTTGCGCTTCTGGGCGATGTAGACGACAACGCGCTGGTTGACACCAGAGCCCAGCTCGTCATCGTTGTCAGCGGAGAACTCCTTGACGGCGATGATCGTGCCGGCCTCACCGTGTGGAACCTTCAGCGACGTGTCGCGAACCTCGCGGCTCTTCTCGTTGAAGATGGCGCGCAGCAGGCGCTCCTCGGCCGAAAGCTCGGTCTCGCCCTTAGGCGTGACCTTGCCGACGAGGATGTCGCCGGGGCGAACCTCTGCTCCGATGCGGATGATGCCGCGCTCGTCCAGATCTGCGAGCAGCTCTGGTGAGACGTTTGGCAGGTCGCGAGTGATCTCTTCCTTGCCGAGCTTCGTGTCGCGGGCATCCACTTCGTACTCTTCGATGTGAATCGAGGAGAGCACGTCATCCTTCACCAGGTTCTGGCTGAGGATGATCGCGTCTTCGAAGTTGTGACCCTCCCACGGCATGAACGCGACGAGGAGGTTCTTGCCGAGCGCGAGCTCGCCGTTCTCCGTCGCGGGTCCGTCGGCCAGAACCTGTCCGACCTCGATGCGGTCGCCCGCCGAGACGATGACGCGGTTGTTGTACGAGGTGCCCTGGTTGGAGCGGTCGAACTTGCGCAGGAAGTAGTCCTGCGGTCCACCGTCATCCAGCTGGATGGTGACCTGGTCGGCGGAGACCTCGGCGACAACACCGGCCTTGTCGGCGGTGATGACGTCGCCGGCGTCGGTCGCGGCGCGGTACTCCATGCCGGTGCCCACCAGCGGCGACTCACTGCGCAGCAGCGGAAC
>DASXNG010000020.1:0-10674 GCA_036495225.1 Galbitalea sp. | reverse complement strand
TCGAGGTCTTCACCGACTTCTTCACCTTGCGGGCTATCGCTTTTGGGTCGGCACCGGTCTCCCACATCAGTTCGGCGAACTGGCGGCCACGGAGACCATCAGCCATCGCGGTGAGAAGTGCGCGACCGATAGCGGGAGCCGGGACGTTGTCGGCGAGCATCTCGTCGTACGCCGAACCGAGGACGCATGCGCGCAGCTCCGCGGCCGTGAGCTTCAGGGAGTCGGGATCGTCCTGCTCGAGTTGGATGCGTGCGGCATCCGCTGCGCCCAACTGGGGGATCGTGTAGACCTTCCCGTTGATCGGCAGTTTCAGCAGGTCGTGGTCGAACTCTTTGTAGTCCTTGAGCATGGGGATTTCCTTTTCGGGGATGTTGGGGATGACCGGGCGACGCGCATCCCCACACGCGCCGCCCGGGATCGATTACGCGCGGGTGTACGAGAACGCTGTCGAGGCGCCCGTGGCGTTGGTGAGGATCACCGGGGTTGCGCCAGCGGAACCAGCGGGCAGAACGGCGATCGCGAGACCGTCGTTGATGACCGCGAAACTCGTAGCGTTGACCGCGTTGAACTTCACACCCGTCGTTGCGACAAGGCCGGTGAAGTACTGGCCCTGAATGGCGACCGAACCGCCGACCGCGACACCGGCCGGGGTGATGCCGGTGATGACCGGCACGGAGGCGGTGGTGTACGGGTTGGAGATGCCGAGGTTCAGCGGGATGTCGGTGCCGGTGAAGGTCGCCGTAGCCTGCTCGACGTTCTTCACACCCGTGTTGGCGCGCTTCCACGCCGGAATGGCGACGCCCGAGTAAGCCTCGGGGCCACCGTTGCGGTCGTACCAGCGGATGCCGACACGCGCAGCGTTGCCGAACTGGCCGACAGTGTTGCGCACGAGTTCCTGGCCGGGGTCGTACACGCCGGCGACGAGGCGACGGAAGAACGTCGCCGTGGCGGTCCACTCCTGCAAGGTCGGCTCCGATGTACCCCACCCGGTGGTGTCGTACGCGGTGGTGTCTTCGAGGTTCGGTGCGATCTCCGGGTCGAAGTCGTTGATTCCGTTGAGCGCGAGCCAGCCGGTGGCAAGGGTCAGGTCGGCGGTGACGTCGACCTTGAACTTGCGGGCAAGGGTTGTTGACATTGAGTGCCTCCTAAGGCGTTGGGGCATGGTGATGAGCCCCAAACCCGATGGGCTGGGGTTATGCGCTGACGGTTTGTCAGCGGTCTTGGGAGGGGATGCTCAGAAGCCGGACGCTGGTCGGGCAGCGGTGCCGGGGAAGTCGAGGTCGAGCGAGTATTTGTCGATCCGGATGTTGCGCACGGCTTCGTCCTGGCCCATCGGGATGGACGAGTAGCGCGACATTTGCGCGACGTGCAGGGCGCCGAAGGTGAGGTTCGTGGCGCCGTGCAGGATCAGGAAGATGCCGTCCATGAATCCGTCGACGTCGAGGGGGTTGCCTCGCGCACCGCGGCCGGCGATCTGGATCATCCAGTTACCCATCGGGAGCACAGCGTCATCGGTTTGCGGGATGGCGTTCAGCACGACGATGCGGTCGGGGTTGTCGGGCATGGTCTTCATGGCGATGCCGCCGCCGACAGTGTTGGGCGTCCAGAGAATGTCCGATGCGACCCCGGAGATCATGGTCGCGACCCCGGTAAGGAGGTCCTGCGTGTCGCTCATCCTTCGCCCAGCAACGCGTCACCGATGATCTGGATGATGGTTTGACCTTCCCGCTGCACGGGGCCTTCGAGAAAGAACGACTCACCGTGGTTGTGCCGCAGCGGTGCGCCGAACTTGCCGTGACGGTAGAAGACGCCTTCGTGCTGGTACAGGGCGTACGGGCCGGGGTAGTAGAGCTGCGCCTGGTTGCCGTCGACTGTGACACCGCCGGATCCAGCAAGATGCCCGGTCTCGATCGGCACCAGCGGTGTGACCACGGATTTCAGGTACTCGGTGCCTTTGGCGAGAGCGGCAGGCATGCGAGCTTCGATGCGCGCATTGAACTCATCGAAAGCTGCGCCCATCGTGTTCGACCACTCGGCCATGGCGACTCCTAAGTGAGGGTGACGGCGAGGTTGTCGGGCAGGTCGAGGGCCCCGGAAGTGTTCGAGTTGACACCGATCACGCGCGAGACCGCGCCGTCGATGGTGACTCTCGAGTTCGGGACGAACGACGACGCCCACGACGGGTACGTGTAGAAGGTGGTTTCGGAGATGACCTGCTCGCCGTCCGAATTGCGCACGAGTTTGCGGGAGTTGTCGGCGAATCCGAGCACGCTGACCGCTGCGGAGAAGGTATCCACGCCGAGGCCGTTCGTGCCGAGGAACGCTTCCACGGTTGCGCTGTGGATGTAGAAGTCGGAGACGTCGTCGGCGCTCACAGGCTGTACGGCCCGTTCCCGAGGAGGTTGTTCTGCTGCAGCTTCTTTAGCGCTTCGGGCACGAGTTGCCCGGATGCTGCGGCTTGCGATGCGGCCGCAGTGGCAGCGCCTTCGATGGTGACGGAGGCGGACCCGATCTTCTTGGAAGACTTCACCGTGTTGGTGACGATGCCGCCAGCGAGGGGGTCGTAACTGATTGCTGCCCACGCGGCAGCCTGAATGCAGGTCGCATCGTTCATGGCCTGTTTGATCTGCGCGTCTGTCGCGAGCCCCGTCAGCGGGTCGGCGTTGTAGTAGGCACCCTCTGTTGCGTCCAGCACGAGGATGGTGGCGGAACGCAGAAGCGCGGCAGCGTTCGCGGGCGCGGTCGCCCCGGTCCATGCGGCCAGGTCGGCACTCGAGGCGAGAGCGGGTGGGATGACGAAGGGCCCAAGGAACATGGACATGCGGGCCTCCGGAAGCTGAGGCGGGGCGCCGCGATGGACGCCCCGCAGGTGTTACTTGGCTGGGAACTTTTCGATCAGGTCTTGCTTGGTGAGCGCTTCGGCGTCGTCCGGCGTCATGCCGTTCGCGACAGCCCAACCGACCCACGCCGGCTTACCGGCTTTCAGGTCGGGGCGCTCTGTGGGGAGGGAGGTGATCTTCGGATCGTCCTTCTTCTCCACGTACTGGTCACCGTCCGCGTTTGCGACGCGGGTGAGGTAGCCCTTGGCGAGTTTGTCTTCGATGCTTTCGTGGAGGGGGAGGTCCAGTTTGAACACTGAACCGCCCTCTCCACGGATGAAGACGTGCGGGGCCTCGTCTTCCTTGGGCATCAGACGCGGCGGCCGTCGATCGAGAACGCTGTGATCGTGACGATCTGGCTGGACTCGATGATGAGCGAACCATCGTTCTGCTGGAGGCGGGACGTGTCAAACGGTCCCATCCACTGAGTGGTGGCGGTCAGGACGGTGGCCGTTACCGGTCCCTGCCCTGCGGAGATCGCGGCTACGTCGGGCGCAATGCCGGCGAGGACCGTGACGGTGGCGGTGCTACCGGACGCGTTTGCGACGCGGAGGTAGATCATCGGGTTGGCCCCGGTTGCCGCGATCTGGAGACCGTTACCGGCACCAGCCACAAGGGCGGTACCAGCGGGGTCGGCGATCGCGCCGTTCGGGGTCAGGGGCGAGAGAGCAAGCGCTACGCGTGCCATGATTCAGCCTTCTTTCTGGAGGGCTTAGGAGACGGTGACGAGCGCGCTCGCCAGCGAGTCGGGGCGGACGTTCTTCGCGCCGTAGAGCACAAGGCCCTTGACGGCGTCGGAGAACGAGGACTGCGGTCGGTACGCCTCAACCTGGTTGAGCTGCTCCGCCATCGTGATGGCCCGGTTGTTGCCACCGATGATCGCGAACTCCTGACCCGTGGTGTTCGGGGTGTTGTTCGAGAGCATGATGTCGAAACCGGTCGCGCGGCCGACGAGACCTTCGCGGAGACCCTCGCTCGTGCCGGCCTCGTTGACCTTCACGAAACGTGAGTCGCGGAGGAGGCAGCCGTGAAGTTCAGGCGTGACGACGACGCTGCGGCCCTGGGTCGCGACGTTCGCTTTGTCGAGCTTGATCTTCAGCGGCACGAGGACCTTGTCGTACGCGTCGGTCGGCGTGGTGGCCGAGTTGACCGCGATCGAACCGAGCTGGTTCGCGGTCTGGATCGACGTGTAGAACGACGCGAGGTACTGGTCGATGACGTCGGCAAAACCGAACGCGCCTTCGTCCTGCAGTTGCGCGAGCACACCGCCGAGAGCTTGGCGCTTGTCGACGTCGTCGATCGACACCGAGAAGTACTTCGACTGGTCGATGACGAGGGTGCGCTGTGAGTCGGCGACCTGCTCGGGCACGATGGTGGTCACACCGGGCACGTAGGTGCCGATGGTGGGGCGACCGACCGAGGTGATGCGGACCGTGTCACCGGCGTTAGCGACGTCACCTTCGTAGTCCCGGTTCGTGAAAACCGAGTAGACGAGGTTCTTGCGCAGGGCGACGAGGAGCAGTGCGCTCCAGATCTCCGGCTTGAACTTGGCGAAAGACATTTGTTACTCCTTGAGGGTTAGAGGAGATGCTTGAGTTGGCCTTTTCCGTAGGCCTCAGCGATCTCCTCGGGCGACATTTGAGCGAGTTGCTCTTCTGTGACTTGGCCTGTTTCCCCGGTCCCGCCGGTTGTGTCGACCGAACTCGCGCCAGCCGCCCGGGCTGCCTTGAGAGATGCGTCGGCGGCCACAGCAGCTTCGATAGCTGCCTTGAGCGCCGAGCCATCGGAGGGATCAATCCCGGCGATGGAAGTCGTGAATGAGGTGCGGTCCAGCAACTTGGCTGGGTCCGCGATACCGTTCGCCGCCTTGAAAACGGCGAGTTGGCGTGCCGCGTCCGCTGCGTCCTTCTGCGCCTTCGTGAGGGAGGCGGTGAGGGCCGCAGGATCCGTTGCGGCGTCCGGTTTGAGACCGAGCGCGACAGCGAGCTTGTCGGTGAGGGCTTGTGATGCCGTATCCGCTGCGGTTTTAGCTGCGGTGCGGTAGTCGCCGGCTTCCTTGCGGGTGTCGGCGATGATCTTCTGCGCCCACGGTGGGAGGTCTTCGACCTTCTCGGCTGCGGTTGCGGCGGTGCCACTTGCGGCTGCTGCTGCCTGTGCGGCCTGAGCCTGCTGGGCGGCGAATGCTGGCTGTGACGATGCTTCGTGTGTGGTGCTTGTCGGTGCGGGTTTCGGCGTGACGCCTGCTGCTGCCAGAGCTGCTGCGTCGGCACCCACGGCGCCGCCCTCGTCTCCTTCGGCGAAGCGAAGAAACGGACGGTACGTGCAGCCGGTGATCTTGTTGCGGAACATGGGTGTATCTCCTTGTGAGCGTCAAGCTCGTTGGGGTTGGGGATTACCCGCGCCAGGCGGGACTGGGTGCACGGCAGCCGGATTCCAACCGGCGCCTCCGCATGCCTGCGGTGTCTTCGGGCGCTAGACGATGCCGTGCAAGATGTGGGGTTTACGCGGGAAGTTTCAGGTAGCTATCGGCGAGGTCGACCTGCTCGCGACGGGAATGTCGCAACAGGCCCGACTCGTCGATGAACTGGCGCATCCGCGCCTGCGCCGCACGCACATCCGCGCGAGCGTCCGCCCGAGTTGATGGGCTGATCGCGTACTCCTGCTGCTTCTTCGCCTTGCGGATATCAAGCTCGAGGCGCCGCTGCTTCTGCGTGAGCTTGTACTTGGCGGCATCCTCATCGGTCCACTCGCGTGGTGTTTTCACCTTCGAGTAGGCCGGGATGTAGGCGTTCAGGACGTGCTTGCAGTTCGGGTGGAACAGTCCCGCGGCCGTCGCTTCGGCGATAGTCGCGTCAGCGCGCGGGTCAGGGTCGACCGACAGGATCTTGTTCTGCCATGGGAAGCACAGCGGGCATGGATGGCCGTCGTCATCGACCGTGTACAGGTCGATCCCCGCGGCGGTCATGACCTGCAGGTGGGAGTCGTTGTAGGCGCGCATCGTTGCGGTGCGAACCGACATCTCCACGTACGCGGAGAGTGACCAGTCGCGGCCTGCGCGATCGGTGAAGCCGGTGACACCGTTCCGGACGAACGCGCGCCACGCGTAGGCCTGAGCTTGAGATGGTGTGTAGCCGTGACCGAGCACCTGACCGCCAGCGGCCGCCGGTGAGATCAGCTTGTACACGTCATCCGGGAGTCGGGTGATGCGCCTGCGGACATCCTCGAGTGGCGACAGCAGGTCGGCGCGGATCGCGTTCAGCGAGCGGACGCCGTGCGGGATGGAGAAGTCGAACGGCAGCGGTCGGGGCACAATGTCGGTGCCGAGGCGGGCGAGCTGCTTCTGCGCATCACGAGAACCTGCAGTGAGCGCAGCGTTCAGCAAGGGTCGGGCGTACGCAGCATCACCGGCCGTCAGTTCCCGGTTGGTGCGTTCGACCAGGCGGCGCATCTTCCGCAGCGCCATGAGCTGCGAGATCATGTCCGGCGTGGTGAATCGCAGGATCGCGGAGATGCCGCCGAGGAGGTTCTGTTCAGCCTGCACGTACAAGGCGATGAGTGCCGCGAGGTAGGCGCGGAACTGATCGTCAGGTTGCGGCTGGGCCATCGTTCGGCTCGTTGTCTACCGGGCCGAAGTCGGGTGGCACCATCGACGGCGCGGGTGCGGCCGCGAACTCGGTCTGGATGAGTTTCACCTCGGCGGCGATCTGGTCTTCGTCCCATTCGGGGTGAAGGATCGACACGCGTTCCACGAGGGAAGCGGATTCGGCTGCGAACAGGGCGGCAACGGTCTGCGCGAGCGCGAGTTGCGTCTCCTGCACCCCGTCAGTGAATTCGACGGTCAGGTCGGTGACGATGTTCTTGCCGCCGAAGAACGCGTTGTCGACCTCAAGGAGCTTCGTGATGTGCTCAAGCAGCGCCGGCGTCCACTCGCGAATCTTCCGCGAACGCGTCATCATCGAGCGGCGTTCTTTCGACTCGATCTCAGTGGCGGTTCGGACTGTGCCACTGTCACCCACACCGAACGTCTGCATGCTGTAGCCAGCCATTTGCAGGATCTGTTCGATGAGATCATCGGCGGTGACCTTGTACTGGGTCGGATCGAAGGTCGGCTGGAGTACCTGCACACGGTCGGCGAGGGTCGGTGAGCTCGAAGGGCCACCGCCCATGGCGAAGTCGGTGTCGATGTAGGTTTCTTGGTCGAGGTCGACGACTGTGCCGGATCCGGGACCGGCGTTCTTGACCAGGTCTTTGGCCATCATCACGCGGGCTCGTGCTGCACGGCGTGCGCGCATCCAGTCGGACATGGTTTCGGCGAGCTGGTCCATCAGGTGTTCGACACCGTCAAGGTCGCTGCGTCCGAGGTGACGGCCGATCGCGTCGCGGCGCCAAGACCGGTTCGGGGTCTGGTTCGGGATGTAGGTCACGGCGAGACCGGGTGTGCCGGTGTCGATGGTGCCCTCAACGCCAGCCAGGTCGGTGTGTTCCGCCATCCCCGCGGTTTCGGGGAGCATGCCGAGGGGGAGGGATTCGCCGAGGGTGTCGTCGTCGCCGAGGTACAGGCCGTGGAGGATGACACCGTTGCCGTTCGGGACACCGAATGCGTCTTTCTCGGTTTCGTGGCGTTCGAGGTGACGCCACACCTTCCCGCCATCCTTTTTGATGACAGACCAGAACGTCACCGCCGACAGGCGACCCCACGTGAACTCCGGGATAGCGGTGTCAGCGTCCTTGATGGTGGAGAAGGGGCCGTCGGGGAAGTTGACGTCATCCCATGTGACCCGCAGGTACACACCGCCGAGGGCCGCGCACAACTCGGCAGCCTCAGCCATCGTGGAGTGGAAGGAGTCGTCGAGGAGGTCGTTGAGGCGATCCTGTGTTGGGTTCGGGGCTTTCGAGGGTGCGCCGGCATCCCCGTCCGCATCCGTGGCGGCGCCCGGCTTCTTCGGCTGCCCCACCGTGACGGTGATCGGGTCAGCGAACAGGAGGTCGGCGGATGCTTGGCACATCTCCGCAGCGATCGGGATGGGGAGCTTCGTGTTGCGTTCGTTGCCGAGGGGACGCTGCGCGACGAACCATCGCTGCAGCAGACGACCAACGCCAGCCTTGAAACCGCCCTGATCGGATGCGAAGAACCCGGTGGAGTCCTGCGACTGGCCGCCACCATAGGCGATCTGCAACGCCTCCAGTTCGCCCGAGTACCAGGCGGACCATTGCGCCATCCGGGGGAGGATGCGCTCGAGCGACTTCGGCGGCCAAACCGTTTTGGGTCCGGAGGCGGGCAGCGGCATGGTGCTCTCCTCAGAATCGGGTGTTGATGGTCAGCAGTTCGTCGCGCCAGTCACCCTCGGTGGTGGCGATGGCGTAACGCCACATGTCCATGGAGTCGTCGTTGGCTTTGATCGGGGCGTCTTCGCCTCGTTCGGCAGCTTTCGGGTCCCACGTGTAGCTGGGGGCTTCTTGGATGATTCCGGTGCACCGGTCGGAGACTCGCAGCATGGGGATGCCGTCGATCTCGCGTGAGAGCAGCGAGGAGATGAGGCCGATGCCGTAACTGACCGCGTTCTCCGCATGCTCGGTCGCGATGCCTTGCGACTGGTACAGCTCCGCGGTGTGGGCGATGGAGGCTGGGTCGGTGGATGCGATGACGCGCAGCGGCCGCAACCCTTGGCGTTCGGGTGTGTGGTCGAGTTTCAGCCAGTCGGCGATGGTCTTCGCCTTCACCGATGGTGACTGGCGGGTCGCTGTGTCGGTGACGTCGATGCGGAGTTCATCCACCATGTACAGGCGCCGGTCGTACCCGAGCCCGAGGATGCCGATGGAGGTGGCGTGCTGGGTGCCGAAGTCCATCGCCACACCGAGGAGGCTGTACATCGGTGGCATGTCCGACCAGGCGATGACGTGTTTCGCGGGGTCCCAGTTGTCGTAGATGGCGCCTTCGGCGTTGGTCCACAGACCTTTGATGAACCGGTCGTAGAAGATCTTCGAGCCGGCGAACGTCGACTCCATGTCGGCGATGTACGCCGGACCAGGATCCCCACCCTCGAAGTACAGGGGGTTGTCGTGCATCGTGAAGTGGAAGACAACCATGTTGTTGGCTTCGGGGTCGAGGATGTAGTCGGTGCGAAGCCAGTGTTGTGATGCGCCCGGGTTGGTGGTCGCGAGCATGCGCGCGCCGGAGACGCGAAGTCGGGTGATGAGCATCGCCCAGAATTCCTTGGCGAGCAGCGTTGCCTCATCGACGTACGCGATCTCGGCGGTCGCACCGCGGATTCGACCCTCGGCGCGGGCATCGTTCGCACCCACCAGCGACACCAGACGACCGAAGATCATCGCATCGTTGGAGCCTTTGACGTGGACCACCTGATAGGCGAGTTCGCCGAACAACTCGTAGGACTGGAGCGGGTGGATGATGTTGCGCTCGATGGCCTGCAACGTCTTCCCGATGATGAATATCTCACCGGAGCCTTTAGCGTCAGCTACGGCATCGAGGAAGGCGAACAGCGACGCAATCGTTTTGCCACCCGATACGGCGCCGACCCAGAGGGCGATCTTCTTGGACTTGGCCTTGTGAATCGACCACATCTGCTTGGGGGAGAGAAGCGGCTTATTCGTCATCGGTTGCGGTCGCCTCGTACTGTGCGGCTGCAACGGCAAAGCCGTCAGCAAGTGAATGCAGCAACGAACGTGCGCCGGCCACGCCTTCGGTGGACTTCTCAAGAACCTTCGTTGCCTTGTCGAACGCGATGCCGGCGGTGACAACTATCGAGCGCACCGTTTCAACCGGTGGTGTCGGCAGAGTGTGTTCGGCGTAGATGTTCTCTTTGCCGCCGAAGCTGTAGACGAGGTACGGGCTGTGCCGAGTCTTCAGGAGCTCAAGGCCAGTCGCCGCCATCTCTTGCGCGAGCTCCAAGCGCATCGCGGCCAGATCGATCGAACGAGCCGCCGTCGCATTCTCAGTCTGTGCCCGGTCGAACAAACGACCAGCCGCCTTGCAGATGCGACTCACCACACCAGTCGAGATGCCCAACCGTCGGGCGATCTCGTTGCGGGCGATTCCCTCATCGAACAGCCGGAGGGCTTCTGCGCGCGTTTCCGCGTTGACCGGGACACCTCGGGACATCTGTCGTCACCTCATCAGTGACGCCAGGTCACTTTACGGAGAGGCAGAAGCCTCGTGGTTTAGGAGTGGAGCGCTTTCTCGCGTGCATGGAAGTCTCGTGCCCATGCGAGCGTGGCGGCCGTTCCGGCATCTAGCTCTTCGTCCGAGAACGTGACCGCATCTATCAGCGGCGTGAACTCGCGCTCCTTGGGTTCACGCCCGAGACTAAACAGCGCATCCTTCACCTCATCAAGCGAATGCTGGCCGAAGTTTCGAATCTCTAGCAGTTCGAACTCGGAATAGGCACAGAGTTCGCCAACGTTCGTGATCCCCTCGCGTCGGAGAGCGTTTTGGACGCGGGCCGAGAAATCGAGCTTGATCAAGGGGATTGCATCCGAGTCGCCGTACGAGATCAATTCGCGCTTCGTAACGCTATCGATGTGCACAAGTTGACGTCGGATAGTTTCGAGCTCACGGAGCAGCTTCCGCTGTCGGTTGAGCAAGGTTCTGACTTCATTCATTTCTGACTCCTTGGGGATTGAGGAGGTGTTACTTGGATTGCGGGGCGCTCTGCACTGGGAGCGCATCGGTGATGAGCGCCTGCAGTGTGGGTGTGTCGATGGTGAAGTGGATGGTGAAGCGCAACATCGTGGGTGCGCCATCAGGGTTGATCAGGTCGATTTGGAGCGACCCGGG
>DASXNG010000019.1:0-1865 GCA_036495225.1 Galbitalea sp. | reverse complement strand
CGCCCACCATGCGGCGGTTGAAGTCGGTGACTCGAATCGCGATCTGTTCCTGGGGCAGACGTGGCGAGTGGAACCCGCGCACCACCGCTTGCAGCCAGGCCGCGAACTCGGGAGTGTCTGCTGCTTCGACGAGGCCGAACCGCAGTCCCTGCTTCTCGAGTGCTGTGGCGGATGTCGCGTCAATGGGCAGCCCGCGCATGTCGACCATGTCTCCAAGCTATCGAAGGGAAGGCTGGGGGTCGAGCAGCCGCTCTGCCTGCGGCACCGGCGTCGTCGAGGCCTCTCTTTGTAGTTGATTGAGTAGCGCCGCGCCAACGGCGCGACGCGTAGCGAAATCCCCACGCGAATCTCCCGCGGGCCAAACTGGAAAGGTGACCCTCCGCGCCGACATCCGGGACCTCTTCACGTTCCGCGAGTCGCCCGTCCGCTGGCCCATCGCCCTCTCGGCCGCCCTCGCGATGGGGCTCCCGATCGCGATCCTCACCGCGTTCGGCCAACCACGGCTGGGCCTGATCGCGTGCACCGGCGGTTTCACCGCGCTGTACCTCTCGAACAGAAGTCGTCGGGAGCGCGCCATCCTGCTCCCATTCATTGGGCTCGGCATGGTCCTCTCGGGAGTGATCGGCTCCCTGGTGTCTTGGTCGACCCTCCTCAGCCTCGTCGCCTTGTTCGTGCTCGCGATCGGAGGATCCGTGATTCTTCTCGGGTTCGGCGCCGGTCCGCCCGGTGGACTCTTCTTCATGCTCGTGGCTGGTGCATCCATTCGGCTCACGGCGCCACCGTCGCTCGGGGGCGTCGGCCTCAACGCAGGACTGGTGATCGGGATGCTCGCCATCGGCGTCACGATCGCCTATGTGATCATCGTGCTGCCGTTGGTCTTGCCGTCCGTGCGCAGACGCGATTTCGAGGCTCACGTGGCGCGCGTGCGTTTGCGTTTCGACCTGAGTGGCGACACCGCGGTGATTCTCATCCGCCTGACGATCGCGTGCCTGATCGCGGTGCTGCTCGCCGCGCCGCTCGGTGTGCATCGTGCGTATTGGGTGCTGCTCACAGTGATCGCGATTCTTCAGAACGGGCGAATGTTGCGGCTGACCGCGCTGCGCGGCATCCATCGAGTGCTGGGAACTCTCGTCGGTCTGCTGCTGTTCGCCCTCATCTTCCAGTGGAACCCGCAGGGCTACTGGCTCGCCCTCGTTCTCGCGGCGCTGCAGTACGTGGTCGAGCTGGTCGTCATCCGCAACTACGGTCTCGCGCTGGTCTTCATCACGCCGCTAGCGCTGACCATCGCGGCGCAGGGTGACCCCGGCGATGTCACGACGGTCACGATCACGCGAGTCGTCGACACCCTCATCGGTGCGGGCATCGCCCTCATCGTGCTGCTCGGTGCGCTGGTGATTCGTAAACTGCGACAGCGCGGAACGGGAGCGAGCTCCCAAGTAGTTGATTGAGTAGCGCAACGCCGAAGGCGTTACGCGTAGCGAAATCCCAACCAAACACTCTCAGCTAACGTCATCCCCACCCTCGAGATACGGCCCGTCGCTCTCCGTGATGTCGACGCCGTCCTCCCCGATACCCGTGGCGGCCCCAGCATCCCGAGCCCCTTCGGCCAGCAGGTCGGCGTGACGCTGTTTCGCTTCATCCGTCAGGATCTGCGGGGTCCGTACCGCCTCGGCCTCGTTGCCCTGCGTGGACTCGATCTCGTCGTCACCCGTCATGCTCATGTTGTTTCCTCTATTTCGTCGCTCGGTATTTCTGCGAAGTCCGTGCCTGGTCCGGTCGGCTCATCGGGCAGTGGGGGCAGGTCTTCGAAGCTCTCGTCACCCCGCAGGTCGGCGGCGTCGAGTGGTGCAAAGTCTTCGCGGTTG
>DASXNG010000018.1:0-9149 GCA_036495225.1 Galbitalea sp. | reverse complement strand
CGCCACCCTCGTCGTCACCGGCGTCTCGATCATCCTGTTTGTCGGATCGAACTTCATCGGGTCGGTCGGCCAGATCCTGTCCGCAGCGGTCTCGTCAATCGGCATCCAGATCGCGTTCTACTACGCGCTTGCCGCAATCGCTGTCATCGTCGCCTACCGCAAGATCCTGTTCAAGTCGGTGAAGAACTTCATCTTCATCGCGCTGTGGCCGGGATTGGGCGCCCTCTTCATGGTCTTCCTGTTCGTCGAGGCGATTCCGGCGGACAGCGGCGACCCTCTGGTCATCTGGATCGGGTTTGGTGCGCTCGCGATCGGATTCATCCCGATCGCGCTGTTCTGGCGCAAGGGTCGCAGGTACTACGGCAGGCGTCCGCTCGAGCTTCCTGACGAGCTAGTCACCAGCCAGATCGACATCTCGGCAAACGACCCGCGCGTCGACTAGTCGGCCAATCCGGTGGCAACTGGTAGAGTTGCCACCGGAGCAGGCTGGCTAGACGCTGGTCACCGGTGGTGAACTTCCGCATTTCGACAGGCTCAATGAGCGGGCGGCGGAGCTTTTCTACTGTTGGCCAGACATGCGCCCCACTTCTAGGGATGACTTGTGCCCGCGATCTTCGCGGAGCCTCGAACCCGCTCCTGCTCCTTATGTCGCCCGCAGGGCGAACAAACAAACACGTTCTAAACACGCGTTGTTTAAACAAAGAGGAGATAGAACCCTATGGAGGGTCCAGAAATCAAGTTCGCCGAAGCCGTGATCGATAACGGCAAGTTCGGCACGCGCACGGTCCGTTTTGAGACCGGTCGCCTAGCGCAGCAGGCACAGGGTGCCGTTGCCGCGTACCTCGACGAAGACACCATGATCCTGTCCGCTACGTCCGCTGGCAAGAGCCCGCGCGACGGCTTCGACTTCTTCCCGCTGACGGTGGATGTCGAGGAGCGCTCGTATGCAGCTGGCAAGATCCCCGGCTCGTTCTTCCGTCGTGAAGGTCGCCCATCGACGGAGGCCATCCTGGTCTGCCGTCTGATCGACCGCCCGCTGCGTCCGACCTTCGTTGAGGGCCTTCGCAACGAGGTTCAGATCGTCATCACCGTTCTGGCGATTGCGCCTGACGAGTTCTATGACGCTCTCGCCATCAACGCCGCATCCGCTTCCACCCAGATCTCCGGCCTGCCGTTCTACGGTCCGGTCGGCGGTGTGCGTCTCGCGCTTATTGGTGACCAGTGGGTCGCCTTCCCGAAGTTCTCCCAGCTCGAGGAGGCCGTCTTCGACCTCACCGTCGCCGGTCGTCTGGTCACAGACGAGAACGGCAATGAGGATGTCGCGATCATGATGGTCGAGGCTGAGGCGACCGAAGGCAGCTGGGACCTCATCAAGGCCGGCGCAACCAAGCCGGACGAGGCCGTAGTCGCTCAGGGCCTCGAGGCTTCGAAGCCGTTCCTCAAGGCGCTCATCAAGGCGCAGCAGGAGCTCGCGGCACAGTCCGCTAAGGCCATCCAGGAGTTCCCGCTCTTCCCGCCGTACACGCAGGCAACCTACGACGCAGTCGCTGGCCTCGCGTACGACGACCTGAAGGGCGTCTACCAGATCGCTGACAAGATCGAGCGTCAGGATGCTGACGACGCACTCAAGGACCGCGTCAAGGGTCACATCGCTGGTGAGGTCGACGCGGAGCGTCTGCCAGCATCGGCACTCGGCGAGGTTTCGGCCGCGTACAAGTCCGTGTCCAAGAAGGTCATGCGCGCTCGCGTGCTGACCGAGGGCATCCGCATCGACGGCCGTGGCCTGACGGACATCCGTGCGCTCGACGCCGAAGTCCAGGTCATCCCGCGCGTTCACGGTTCGGCGATCTTCCAGCGCGGCGAGACCCAGATCCTGGGCGTCACCACGCTGAACATGCTGAAGATGGAGCAGCAGATCGACTCGCTGAACCCCGTCACCAAGAAGCGCTACCTGCACCACTACAACTTCCCGCCTTACTCGACCGGTGAGACCGGCCGCGTGGGCAGCCCGAAGCGTCGCGAGATCGGGCACGGCTTCCTTGCCGAGCGCGCGCTCGTACCCGTGCTGCCGCCGCGCGAGGAGTTCCCCTACGCGATCCGCCAGGTGTCAGAGGCTCTCGGCTCCAACGGTTCGACGTCGATGGGTTCCGTCTGCGCGTCGACGCTGTCCCTGCTGAACGCCGGTGTGCCGCTGCGTGCACCAGTCGCCGGTATCGCCATGGGCCTGATCTCGGACGAGGTCGACGGCGTGACGCGTTATGCGGCGCTGACCGACATCCTTGGTGCTGAGGATGCCCTCGGTGACATGGACTTCAAGGTCGCGGGTACTTCAGAGTTCGTAACAGCCATTCAGCTCGACACGAAGCTCGCTGGCCTGCCGTCCTCGGTTCTCGATGGCGCCCTCAAGCAGGCGAAGGAGGCCCGCACGACGATCCTCGCCGTGATCAACGCGGCCATCGACGCACCTGACGAGATGGCTCCGACCGCTCCTCGCGTGATCTCGGTGCAGATCCCGATCGACAAGATCGGTGAGCTCATCGGCCCGAAGGGCAAGACGATCAACCAGATCCAGGATGACACTGGAGCAGACATCTCGATCGAGGATGACGGCACCGTGTACATCGGCGCGGTTGACGGTCCGTCGGCTGAGGCAGCGCGTGCCGCTGTCAACGCCATCGCGAACCCGCTCAACCCCGAGGTTGGCGAGCGGTTCCTCGGAACCGTCGTCAAGATCGCAACCTTCGGTGCGTTCGTCTCGCTCACTCCCGGCAAGGACGGCCTGCTGCACATCAGCGAGGTTCGTAAGCTCGCCGGTGGCAAGCGCGTCGAGAACGTCGAAGACGTGCTCGGTGTTGGACAGAAGATCCAGGTCGAGATCACCAAGATCGACGACCGCGGAAAGCTCTCGCTCGCTCCCGTTCTCGAGGGTGACGACGCTGCAGGCGACGCCACGGATAGCGACCTCGTCGAGGTATCGACAGAGGACTAAGCAGTAAGAACAGTGAAGGCCCGTGCTACTTCGGTGGCACGGGCCTTCACTGTTTGTCAAGCGGGGTAGAACTTTCTGTCTTTCTGTGCGCGTGCATGAGCTTTTGTCGTCGCATCGACGTACAGTGATGCCATGAGTGCGGAAACGCTGGAAAGCAGCGCGGCACCCGCGATAGGACCGCGCGATCTTGCGGGCACCGGTGTGTTCGTGAGCCCCATCGGGTTGGACGGCAGCGTCTTCGGCTGGGCGGCCGGCATGGATGACACCGCGCTCATGCTCGACGCCTACGCCGCGGGCGGTGGCAACTTCATCTGCACCGCAGATCACTACTCCGGCGGTCGAAGCGAGATCATGATCGGCAGCTGGTTGCGAACGCTACCCGACCGCGACGGAATCGTGCTCTCGACGAGGGTCGGCAAGCATCCGGATGCCGAGGGCCTCAGCAAACGCAGCATCCTGCGTGCGGTCGAAAACTCGCTCACCAGGCTCGGCACCGACTACATCGACTTTCTTGCCTTCGAAGGCGAAGACCCCAACATCCCCATCGATGAGTCGCTCGAGACCGTCGACCGTTTGATTCGCGAGGGTAAGGTGCGTTTTCTCGCGGCGTCCGGTTTCAGCAGGGAACGCATCCTCGAGGTTGGCGTTCTCTCGGCGGAGTCAGCGTATCCGGACTTCCGTGCACTGTTCGCCGAGTACAACCTGATGGATCGCCAGGCCTACGAAACCGAACTCGCACCGCTCGCCTCCCAGAGGGGTCGAGCGGGACTGGCAATGCTGCCACTGGCGGCCGGTTACCTGACCGCGCAGTTCCGCACCCGCGACCACGTTCCACACTCCGTCTTGTACGAGGGAGCCACTCGCCACATCGGGCGTCACGGGTCGCGGGTGCTTGATGCACTCGAGACCGTGGCCAAAGAACTCGGCGAGACGCCCGCTCGGGTCGCACTCGCGTGGCTTCTGGTGAAGCCGGGAATCGCAGCAGCGGTTCTGCGGGCGAAGGACCGGGATCAGGTGGCACACGCATTGGGCGCGGCCGACGTGCGCCTCGCTCGCCACCACGTCTCCGCGCTCGACAAGGCCAGCGCGTACTAGTCGGTGTGCGTGACTCCGGTGAGTTGTGCGCGCGCCAACACGTGATCACGCAGCGTGAATCCGAGCACCGCGGGCGTCGAACCGGGCTGCACGTCGAGGGAGTCGACATCCAGCGCCGTGACGGTGAAGAAGTAGCGATGCTCGCCATGGCCGGCGGGTGGTGCAGCGCCGAAATAGCTTTCTGCTCCGACCTCATTTTTGACGGTGACCGCGCCCGGGGGGAGTAGCCCTGCGGCGGGGTTACCCGCGTCCGGCGCGAGACTGGTCACGCTCCCGGGAATGTTGTACACCGCCCAGTGCCAGAACCCGCTGCCGGTTGGCGCGTCGGGGTCGTAGACACTCACAACGTAGCTCTTCGTGTCTGATGGTGCGCCCTCCCAGTTGAGAGCGGGGGAGCGGTCATGACCGCCCGCGCCCGACGCCCGCGCGGATGACGGGAGTTCGCCGCCATCCTCGAAGTCCGGGCTCGAGACGAGAAAGGTTGGTACTTCTGGAAGTCGCCAGTTCGGATCATTTGCCATACCTCCATCATGCGCGTTTTGATCCATGAGGTGCTGTGCGGTCCCTGAGTTCCACTTCGGTCCCCGTGCAAATCCATAACGATTCGCTTGCCTCCCCGCGAAAACACGCACGCGGGCTTACCCTCGTCAGAACCAAGGAGGCGAGATTGAGTCAAGTAGCGCTGGGAAGCCCCGGCGAGCGCGGAGCGGTACTCGAACCTCGCCGGCGCACGATCGGCTCCTCAGAGCTACGGGTCTTGCCCGTAGCTTTGGGCGGCACGAAATTCGGTTGGATCAGCGATGGCCCAGAGGCTAACGACATCCTCGATACCTTCACCGAGCACGGCGGCAACTTGGTCGACACCGCAGACTCATACGCCGGTGGTCGGAGCGAGATCATCATCGGCAACTGGATGCGTGATCGTCGCAATCGAGCGGATGTCGTGGTCGCGACCAAGATCGGCAAGAGCGCCGACAATCCCGGCCTGTCATCGCGTGCGGTACGCCGCGCGGTTGAGGCTTCGCTCGTCCGCCTGCGCACCAGCTACATCGACCTGCTCTTTCTGCACCTCGACGATCCAACCGTGCCATTCGAAGAGACCCTGCTCGCCGTCGACGAGCTCATCCAGGCCGGCAAGGTTCGTTACTTCGGCGCGTCGCATCACGCGCCGGAGCGGCTCATGGAGGCGCGCATCGCGGCGGGTCAAGTCGGTGTCGCGAACCTGGTTGCGCTGCAGAACCAGTACAACCTGATGCAGCGCGAGGAGTACGAGAACGGTCTGGCAAAGATCGCCGAATACCAGAACCTCGGCGTCCTGCCGCGCTTTGGGCTCGCAGGCGGGTTCCTGTCTGGAAAGTACCGATCGAAGGCCGACCTCGCCTCCAGTCCTCACGGCGTCCAGCTGGCTGGCTATCTCGGCAGGCGAGGCTTCAGAATCCTCGCGGCACTCGAGGCGATTGCGGCGCAGCATGGTTGCGCGCCAGCATCCATCGCTCTCGCCTGGCTGTTATCGAAACCGAACGTTGTCGCCCCGGTCGTCTCGGTGAGTTCGGCGGGCCAGGTCGTCGACCTGATAGCGGCTACATCGATCCAGCTCAGCCGCGCGCAGGCGACCGAGCTGGATCGAGTCAGTGGTCGTTAGTTAGCTGTTCACGCTGAACAGGACGGTGTTCAGCCACGGGATGTGCAGCCAGCCGAGCGTCGTGAACAACAGGATCGTGTTCAGGATCAGCGCGACGACGGTAATCGCCGCGAAGCCCCTTCGCACGGAGCCGCGGAAGATGAGCAGCAGGATCAGGACGATCTCGAGCACGATCTCCATGATCTCGTTGCCGAGCGCATGCGGGAGGGTGATGAACAGCGACAGGAGGAGCAGGATCGCTGCGATGAGCTCGATGATGGCGAGCACACCGATGCCGCGACGCCCGCGAAGGCGAGCAACAGCATCGATGATGGCGAGCACGGCCGTAACAATCAGCATGAGGCCGAGTAGGGTGAGCGTGAAGGCAATGTGCATGTTGCTCACATTACCGATGAACGGCTAGGAGACGGCGGCCTTCACGACTTGGTCCGCGACCCTTGCCAGTGCTGCCGAAGCTGCGATAGGGTCCCCGGCGTATCCGCCAGACATGGCGCCGTCGCGGGCCAAAATGATGTCGTCCGCAGCGTCACCCGGCATGCGATGGCCGAGGTCTTGCAGCAGTTCTGCGAGGAACCCGGTGAGCCACTCGCGGTGGCGAAGGACGACGGAACGCACCGGATGACGCTCCTCTGAGAACTCGGTCGCCGCGTTCAGGAATGCGTCGCCGCGAAAGCCGGGGCTGGCGATGTCTGCGATGGTGTCTGCGATGATCGCGCGAATCGATTGCTCTGGAGTCTTGCCCTCCGTGATCGACTCCAGGCGGGCTACCTCTGAGGCGTGCCTCGCCTCGATGTACATCAGGATCAGGCGATCCTTCGAACCGAAGTGCTTGTAGAACGTCGCCTTGGTGACCTTCGAGGTCGAGATGAGGCGATCGATTCCGACGATGCGGATGCCCTCGCTGTAGAACAGCTCGTCGGCTGTCTCCAGGATGCGAATCTTCGCCCCCGGGGCACGCTGTGCGGTCGGATCAAATTTGACGTCATCGAACGCGACCGTCACAGCGCGGCTCCTCACGGGCATTGCGGCTAGGTGTCTACAAGCCGTTGGTGTGCTAACCCGAGCGGGGGCCTCGGGCTTGGGTGTCGGCGTCATTGTTCGGGCTTGACGCCGGGTTGCGCGCGGCCGGGGGAGCCGCGTGCAAGGGGTTCGTCATGTGGGCCATGACACGATCACGGTATTCAGTTACCACTGGCCAGCTAGCTAACACTGTTCAGTCGGCGGCTTCGGGAACCGTTGAAGCAAACATAGCAGATGAGGACAGACAGACTCGTCTGTTTGTCCTCATGAAGCGTACCCCACTTAGAGGGTCAGAATGAAATCGTCTCGCTTATCCTCAGCAGATCCTTACGGGCTGAATGACGTAGGCTCGTCCGGTGACAATCGGAGCCGTTGCCCTGCCCCTTGATGTCCCAGAACTCTCTTTCACCGCCTCGGGCGACTCGCTGATCAGACGCAGCGTCCTGCCCAGTGGCGTGCGCATCCTGAGCGAACAGGTGCCCGGCGCACGCAGCGCGACGATCGGCTACTGGGTTGCCGTTGGATCTCGGGACGAGACACCGACGACCTACGGATCGACCCACTTTCTCGAACACCTGCTGTTCAAGGGGACGCTCACCCGCAGCGCTCTCGACATCGCGGTGAGCTTCGACTCCGTCGGGGGAGAGCACAACGCTCTCACCGCCAAGGAGTACACCTGCTATTACGCGAAGATCCAGGATCGCGACCTGCCGATGGCTGTCGACGTCATCGCAGACATGCTGACGTCATCCGTTCTCGACCCAACGGAGTTCGACAACGAACGAGGCGTGATTCTCGAAGAACTGGCGATGGCAGACGACGACCCGTCGGATGTCACGAGCGAGCGTTTCTTCGAGGCCGTGTTCGGCGGACATCCGCTCGGTCGGCCGATCGGCGGCAACGCCGAGACCATCACTGCGGTGACGCGTGACGCCGTGTGGAATCACTACCGCGCCAACTACCGCGCGCAAGACGTGGTCATCACAGTCGCGGGTGCGGTCGACCATGACCTGCTCGTCCAGGAGGTGACAGCGGCGCTCAAGCGTGCGGAATGGAACCTCGACGCCGAGGCCGCCCCAGTTGGGCGACGCAGCGCGGACGACAGCCTCATCGAGCGCGGCACGCCACTCGTGGTTGTGCAGCGGCCGATCGAACAGGCCAACATCATCCTCGGCATGCCGGGTCTTGCGGCGGCAGACGACCGGCGCGCGACGCTCACGGTACTCAACTCGATTTTCGGCGGCGGGATGTCTTCGCGCCTGTTCCAGGAGATCCGCGAGAAGCGCGGGCTCGCCTATTCGGTGTACTCCTTCGCGCCCTCCTACTCTGATGCCGGCCTGTTCGGCATCTACGCTGGCTGCTCGCCGTCGAAGACGTCACAGGTAGCCGAACTCATGGTGAGCGAATTCGATCGTCTCGCCAAAGACGGCGTCACCGAGGAAGAGATGCGGCGCGCCTCCGGACAGTTGAGCGGGGCATCCGCCCTCGCGCTCGAAGACTCCGACACCCGCATGTCGAGGCTTGGCCGCAGCGAAATCACGCTCGGCGAATTCCTCGACCTCGACGAAGCGCTCCGCAGAATCGCGCTCGTCACCGCCGACGACGTGCGAGAACTCGCAGAAGAATTGGTCGCCCGTCCTCTCTCCATCTCAGCTGTGGGGAGTGTCCCAACGGACGCCTTTGAGGGACTGGCAGAGTCGCCAGAACCGATAACAAACTAGAAAGTCACGAACCACAATGAGTCACTACCTGTACTTGGTGCGCCACGGCGAACAGCAGGACGCGGAATACGGGATGCCGGACGGCAAACTCTCTGAGCGCGGAAAGCGCCAGGCGAAAGCGATCGCAGAACGGCTCAGCGGAGTGCCGTTCACCGGCGCATGGCACTCACCGCTCGAGCGCGCCGCAGATACCGCGCGAATTATGACCGAACGGATGCCAGCGCTCGAGTCCCAGCCGAGTGCACTGCTCATGGACTGCATCCCGAGCGGTCCAACGCCGGACATGCCGCACGCCTTCGAGGCGTTCTTCGGAGGAGTCACCCGCGAGGAGATCGAAGCGGGCGAAGCCCAGATGACCGATGCGGTCGCCGAGTGGCTCACACCAACCCACGACGACCAGCACGACCTGCTCATCACGCACAACTTTGTGATCGCGTGGTTCGTGCGGGAGACGTTCGGCGCGGACTCATGGCGCTGGATGGGTGTCAACCAGGCCAACTGCGGGCTCACCATCATCCGGGTGCGGTCGGCCAAGCCGCCCGTTCTCATCACACACAACGACCTCGGGCACCTCCCGGTGGAGTTGCGCACAGGGCTGCCGACGCCGCAGCCGTACTAGGGCGTGCTTCGTTGGTTGAGTAGCGCAACGCCGAAGGCGTTACGCGTAGCGAAACCCTTGAGC
>DASXNG010000017.1:0-6408 GCA_036495225.1 Galbitalea sp. | reverse complement strand
GCCGCGCGAGGACGAACAGGATAATGATCACGCCGGGAACGATCAGGTCGCCAATGACACCCGCGCCGATTCGGGCCAGAAACTGAGACACGGCAACGAGCCATCCGACGCGATTGGTCGAAATCCAGTCGTTTACTGCCGCATCAATGGGGAATGGCGACGTGCGGTGGTTGAGCGCCACGTCGAGAGCCAGTGCCGAGAACAACACCAGCCCGGCGACCGCTGACCACGCGAGCACCCGATTGACGGCGGGGGCGATTTGTGGCTCGCTCTCGACCAAGGTGGCATCGGGCCCGGGTTGTGTTCCGATGCCACTTCGTTTTGGTTGTCCCGACGTCATCCTTGTCGTCTCCCACCTGTTGCCGACAGTCGTTCAACCATACGTTGCCGCGCTGTGCGGCCTGCCGGAAGTGGAAGTGGTGACTAGCCGGGCTGAATGTTCTGATTCACCCGGAACAGGTTCTCCGGGTCGTACTCCTTCTTGATGGCGGCCAACCGCGGGTAGCTGTCTCCGTAACTTGCCCTTATCCGATCCGGGCTCTCATCCATCAGGAAGTTCGTGTACGTACCTCCCATCGAGTACGGATGCAGCGCCTCCCAGTAGTCGACTGTCCAGTCGCGGATTTTGGTTGCGTTCGCGGGGTCGGAGTCGACGCCGACTATGACTTCTGCCCAGCGCGCGTTGCGGTAGCTCCATGCGGTGGCGTCAGACGCCACGCGGGATGCGGCTCCGTCTACGGGGTAGAGGTGCATCGAGGATTTCCACGTTGGCATTTTCTCGGCGAATTTCTGGTGTTCGGCGATCGCGGCATCCGGGAGCGTTTCGATGAAGTCGCTTCGCCAGTACCACTGGTCTCCCGGCGGGTAGAGGGCGTCGAATGCTGACTGCAGGGCAGGGAACGGCATCTCACCGACTCCGTCGAGCAGCGGCGGAAATGCGGTGCGGATGGGCGCGAGAGCTTCGGCCGCTCCCACGGTGTCGCCGCAATAGCACCAGACGACTCCGCACACTTTGCGAAGGTGCAGTTCTTCGGGGAAGGGCGGTCCGGGCGGCACCGTGAGCATCGCAAAGAATCCGTCCAGTTCGTCCGGCGCTTCCGCCATGAAGTCTGCGTAGTACGACATGACTTCCGCAGCCTGGTCGAGTGACCAGAACATCGGGCCGCCAACGATGCTGCTCACCGGTCGGGCCTGGAAGGTGAATGAGGTGACCACCCCGAAGTTCCCACCGCCGCCGCGGAGCGCCCAGAACAGGTCTTCGTGCTCGTTTTCACTTGCGCGAACGAGCTTTCCGTCGGCGAGCAGCACATCCGCCTCGACCAGGTTGTCGATGGACAGACCGTACTTTCGGGTCAGATACCCAAGTCCACCGCCAAGGGTGAGGCCGCCAACTCCTGTCGTGGAGATGATTCCGCCCGGCACGGCCAAGCCGAACTGGTGGGTGGCATGGTCGAGCTCTCCGAGAGTGGTCCCTCCCGCCACCGTCACCAGGTGTGATTCGGAGTCGACGCGCACCCCGTGCATGAGACGAAGGTCGATGACGAGTCCTCCGTTGACGCTTCCCAGACCGCCACCGTTGTGGCCGCCGCCGCGGATTGCCAGGTCGATTCCGGTGCCGCGGGCGAATCCGACACACGCGGCAACGTCGGCGACGTCGACGCACTGGGCGATGAGCGCAGGGTGTTTGTCGATCATTGCGTTGTAGAGTCGCCGCGCTTCGTCGTAGCCTGCCGTCGTGGGGTCGATGAGCTGGCCCCTGAGCTGGTCGCGCAGACCAGCGACCGCCCTCTCATCGGTCCCTCGGATGATTGTGGATGACATTTCTCTGTCTCCTCGCTTCGCGTTGCTGACGTGATCCAACGAATCACTACCCACAGCATCGTTACGGGCGACTGTCACAACCTTGGGGAAAGGTTGGCGGACCTCTCCGCAGGTTTGCGCCGAGCGTCAGTTAGTTCCAAGTAATCGCAGGTAGATGGTCTGCGTGGCGGCACCGGGGGCCGTCCCGAGTTCGTCACGCAACACCGTCCGCAGCTCGTCGTAAATACTCAGCGCCTCAGCGGCATTGCCTTCAGCTTCGAGGGCAGCCATCAGCAACCCGTATCCGCTCTCCCGCAGCGGGGCTAAACGTATAAGCGCACGCGCAGACCGCTCGGCTCCCGCCGACTCGGTTCCGCCAATGCCGAGGCAGGCGCGCGAGTAACACTCGAGGGAACGCAGAAGGATGCTCTCCAGTTCACGCCGCCACTCATCTATCCACTCTGCTTCGAATTCGACAAGCAGCGTGCGTCGGGCGACGATTTGGGCGGCTAGCGCGGATCCCCACGCTCGCGGCCAGTCGGCCATGGCGCACGCGGATTCGGCATCGTGGATGGCGGCGATCGCCTCTTCGACGTCGATGTCCGCGTCTGCGGGCAGCGTGAGCTCAACGTTTGCTCTGCCCGGAAGGTACTGCTCACCGACTACGGAGCGAACTTTTGAAAGGAGCGCGGCCAGGGTATCCGCCGGTTTCCGTGGAAGGTTCTGCGCCCACAGGGCTTCGATGAGTTCGGCGCGGCCGACCGGGCGCTCACGATTGAGCACAAGGAAGGCGAACAGCATCCGGCCTTGTCGGCCCGGCAGCGTCGTGTCGAATCGATGGCCGTCGATTTGTGCGACGAAGCGGCCGCACAGTTGTACCTTTGTGCCGGACACACGGCTAACTATAATGAGCCGCGCGTGGCCATCGAGAGTTGTCGCGCACAGGAGGCCATAATGAGCCGACAGATTAGATGTGAGTGCGGTTTCATTGTGCGAGGTACCACGGACGACGAGGTTGTCGCCGGGATTCGCGCGCACATGAAATCCGATCATCCGCAGCTGCTTGATCAGGTGACTGACCCGATCATCCGAAGCTGGATCGAGATCCTGCCTTAGCTATCGCCTTTCCACCCGCAGCCGGTGCGAAAACTGCCGGCCACGAACGGTTTCCGGCGCGATGCGCACGTACACGTACGGCGCAGTCGGGACCCAGGCCGGAAACGCGATCAGGTCTGCTGCTGCGATGTCTTCAGGTTCACTCAGCGGCCTCGCAGTGCCCTTGATCACGACACTCCACGTGCCGTTGTCGCCCTCGGCGTCGACCTCGAAGGCGACGAACCGATTGGCGAGCAGGCTCTCGAATTTCGTTCCTGCCGCCGTCCGGAACAGTATGGTCGCGGCATCCACCGCGTAATTCACAGGGAAGATTTCCGGACGGTCGTCCACGCTGAGCCCCAAGTGCCCAACGGAGTGGGTCTGCAAGAGAGCCCAACTCTCGGCATCGGCGATCTCTGTTACCGGCCCTTGCGGTGACCACTCGTCTTCGCTTACGTCATGCGCCATTGGTTGGCTCCCTCTGTCGTATTCCCATTAGACGCCATGAGGCGCCGCGAAGATAAGGACCATGGTCCCTTGTCTTCGTGCTGCGCCGCTGTTCGACTGTTTAGTGGACAAGGAGAAGACCATCATGAAAGCACTCGTGTACAAGGGACCAGGTCAGATGAACTGGGAGGATGTTCCGGGTCCGGTCATCCAACGTCCCACCGACGTCATCGTCAAGATGGTCGCGACGACGATTTGCGGCACAGACCTGCACATCCTCAAGGGGGATGTGCCCGAGGTGAAGAGCGGCCGCATCCTCGGACACGAGGGCATCGGCGTCATCACGGAGATCGGCGGTGGTGTCACCCAGCTCGCGGTGGGCGACCGCGTCATTCTGGCCTGCGTGAGTTCGTGCGGTAAGTGCTCGAACTGCCGAAAGAGCCTCTATAGCCATTGCCTCGATCCGGAGGGCATTGCTGGTATCGGCTGGATCTTCGGGTACATGATCGACGGCACCCAGGCAGAGTACGTCCGGGTTCCGTTTGCCGAGAATTCGGTCTACAAGCTGCCGGAAGGAATGACCGATGCCGAGGGCATCCTGTTGTCGGACATCCTTCCGACCGGTTTCGAGATTGGCGTTCAGTACGGGCATGTACAACCGGGCGACGTGGTCGCCGTGGTCGGAGCCGGCCCCGTTGGCTTGTCATCGGTCATGACCGCGCGACTCTACGGGCCGTCGAAGGTCATCGCGATCGACCTCGATTCTGCACGACTTGCCAGAGCCAAGGACTTTGGCGCGACGGATGTCGTCAACTCGGGTGACGCGGACTGGAAGGAGCAGGTGCTCGCCTTCACGGACGGTGCGGGAGTGGATGTCGCGATTGAAGCAGTAGGAGTCCCGGACACGTTCACCATGGCAACCCAGATTGTGCGTCCCGGTGGTCACGTCGCAAACATCGGCGTCCACGGAAAGCCGGTGCCACTGGCGCTCAACGAGTTGTGGATCCAGAACATCGACATCTCAACGGGTCTGGTCAACACCAACACCCTCGGGATGCTGTTGAAGCTTGTCGCCGAGCACAAGCTCCCGGCTGAAAAATTTGTGACCCACGAGTTCACCTTCGACCAGGTGCTGGATGCGTACGAGGTGTTCGGTCACGCTTCCGAGCACGACGCGCTCAAGATGCTCATCCACTGACGCGTTCAAAGGAGCGCCGAAGCCAGCGCGGCCGAGATGAAGCCCGAGTAAGCCTCGAGAGACCAACCGCGGGACACGACGAGATTACGGAACACGTCGTCGGCAGTGTAGAACCACATGACGTCGGCGGCGTGGTCGGTCGTCATCCCGGGCCCGAGGAAGCCACGAGATCGAAGTGACTCCGCGTTGTGTCGCATCCTTTCGTAGCGCTCCCGCTCCACTTCGTGCAGAAGGTCCGCCATCGCGCTGTCGCCACTGGAGGCGGCATCTCGGATCAGGCGCATCATGGGTGCCGTTAGGGGAGCGACCTCGGCGCTGAGTTCTCCGAACCGGGTGAAGAGCGAACGCGCGTCAGCGGCGTCGAGTTGGGCAGCGTCAGACCGCTCCTCGGCCGGGGATGTCGCGCTGCCGAGCAGGCTGCGTTCGAAGATCGCCCTCACGATGCCCGGCTTGCCTCCGAATGCCTTGTAGACCGTCTCGGGGGAGACCTCAGAGGCGGCCGCGATGGTGGCAATGGTCGTGGAGGCATACCCGTCAGCGAGGAACAGGATGCGAGCGTGCTCGAGGATGCCGTCGCGGCGCTCGGCCGCGCGGGCCTTGCGGCCTGCGACGTCGTACGGACGGCGATCCTTGCTAGTCGAAGACATCGGGCGTACACTCCAATTCAATACAGCGAACTATATCGAATATTGTGCGCGGGAGGCAACAATGCCTGAGACAAACGCAGTCGCGAGTGGCGCAATGGATGTCGTCACCCGGCTGCTGAACGCAACCAACGCCCACGACCTGTCGGCACTGGCCGCCTGTTTTGCGGCCGACTACCTCAACGAGACTCCGGCTCATCCGCTTCGAGGCTTCGTTGGACGTGAGCAGGTACGCGCCAACTGGCAGCAACTCTTCGCGAGCATCCCCGACCTGCGGGCAGAGATTCTCGATAGCGCAGTTGACGGAGACGTCGCATGGTCGGAATGGCGCATGACGGGTACCCGCGCCGACGGGACGGCGCACGAGATGGCCGGTGTGAACATCTTCACGATCCGGGGCATCGAAATTGTGCGGGGAAGGTTTTACCTTGAGCTTGTCGAGCGGCAGAGCGGTACGGTCAACGACAACGTGCAGCGCGTGGCGACTGGGGCGAGGTCATGACCGTCCTAGTGGCTGGTGGAACCGGCCGGCTCGGTCGACTCGCCGTTCGGTCACTCGTGGCGGACGGTGAGCCGGTCCGCGTTCTTACGCGCGACCAGGCGAGTGCGAACGAACTGGCCGAGCGGGGTATCGACACGGTAGTCGGTGACCTGAGGGACGTCGATGTCGTTCGGCGCGCGGTCGACGGATGTTCGGCAGTCGTTGGCGCGGCGTCGGGCTTCGGTCCGATGGGTTCGTCAACACCAAAGAACGTCGACCGCGACGGAAACCTCACTCTCATCGACGAGGCCGCGCGGGCCGATGTCGACCATTTCGTGCTCGTGTCGATGCACGGCGCCGACCCTAACGGCCGCCTGGAACTCCTGCGCATGAAGTACGCGGCCGAACGGGCGCTCATCTCATCGGGACTGAGCTGGACGATCATCCGTCCCACCGCATATCTCGAGACCTACCTCGACGTTGTTGCGCAACCGATGCAGAAGCGCGATTCAACTCTCGTCTTCGGACGAGGGGATGTCGCGGTCAACTTTGTCTCCGTCACCGATGTTGCGGCGCTCGTGCTGGCGGCGCTGAGGAGGTCTGGACTGCGAGGTAGCGAGCTCGAGTGGGGCGGCATCGACTACACGTTGAACGATCTGTCCGACGCGCTCCACGCGGCCGCCGGAGTGCCCGGGAAAACCATTCACGTCCCGCTGGGATTACTGCGCGTCGCGTCGGTGGTG
>DASXNG010000016.1:0-9504 GCA_036495225.1 Galbitalea sp. | reverse complement strand
GGGCTCGCGCGGTTGATCTCGTCCGCGAGCACCACATTGGCAAAGATCGGTCCGGCGTGGAACTCGAAGTCGCTCGAGCGCTGATCGTAGATGCTGACGCCAGTGATGTCTCCGGGGAGCAGGTCGGGCGTGAACTGGATGCGGCTGGAAGTACCGTCGACAGACTGCGCCATCGCGCGCGCGAGGGAAGTCTTTCCGGTCCCGGGAAAATCCTCGAGCAGGAGGTGGCCCTCACTCAGCAAAGCCGTGAAACCGAGCCGAATCACAAAGGTCTTGCCGAGCAGTACCTGCTCAACATTCGCAACGAGTCGTCCGAAGGTTTCGGAGAATTTCGCTGCCTGCTCCGGAGTCATGGTCATTCGGGTCTCCTAGTCAAAGTCATTCCAGTCGTACGTTCTCACATAGTGGCCGCTCGCGACGTTCACCGTAATCGTCAGGGGCGGGAAATCCTGGCTCCCGGAACTTGTCTCAGTCGTGTCGCACGAACCCGCCGCACCCGGCTGGATGGTGTGGCTGCCCGACCCACAAGAATAGGTGATTGATTTATAGTCACCATCCGGCGAACTCGTCCACGTCCACGTCCCACTCGCCGGCGGATCTGTGACGGCGCCGAAGGCATCGTGCGAGAAGCTAAGACCGCCGAGCTGGCTGTTGTTGACAGGCACGCCAAGGTGGAACGTCTTCGACCAGTCCGCGCTGCAGAGCGTCACCTCTGGGTAATGTCTGCACGCCTTGACCACGGCCGAGACATCCACTCCGTACTGGCTGTTGTTCGGCGTGTCGAGGATCGACGGCACATCGACCGGCCCCCTGGTCTCGCCGTCGACGCCGGTTCCGATGAGTTGGTACTCGAAGGAGTCAGCATCGGTGGAACCGCTGCCGATGGTGAAGTCGTCGAGCTGGAAGTCCCAGGTGCTCGTGCCGTTGGGAACGGGGCCTTCCGCATCAATTGACGTGATCGTGCCTGGTCGCTCACGAGGTATGCCCGTCACCGTCACGCTGGCCGTACAGCCCATCCCGTTGAACGCGTAGACGACGAAGTCGTAGGTCTGGTTCGGCGTCAGCCCGCTGAAGGTCGTGGATGTTGCCGTGCCCAGATACTGGAACACGGAGCTCGCCGCTGGCACACTCGGCGAGCCGGGAACCGGACCGTTGACGCTGCAACCTGGCGCGCTGCTGCCGTCTGGGAAGATCGCGGCGTAGTAGTTGCTGATGGTCCGACCGTTCGCGTCGAAGCCGCCGCTCCAGTTCAGTGACGCCGTCACTCCGTTGTCGGTGTCGACTGACACGTTGGGGGCGGACGTGCGCTGTGGCGGTCCGGCCGGATGCCCGGTGCCGCTCGCCTTGTTCCACACCGCGAGCGTCGTGAACGCGGAATTGCGCGCGCTCACCGAGTAACCGACACTCGACCCGTTGGCGATGCCCGGGTCTGTGATGGTCTTCGAGTAATCAGTGCCAACCGGGTCACCGGTCGATACCGAGACCTCCTGGGACGTCACGCCATCGATCGAGACGACGTACTTCGTGATCGGTGTACCGCCGTTGTCCGGCGGCTTCTCCCAGGAGATCGTCAGGCCGTGGTCGAGCGGGGTTGAGCCGAGATCCGTTGGCGCACCGGGGATGACATCTGACCAGATGGCGCCCGGGTTCAGCGAGGGATCAGATGTGCCGATGGCATTGCGCGCCGTGACAGCGAGCCGAACGCCATTCGCTGGACCGTTGCCGGGCGTCGTGATGCCGCAGAGTGAGCCGCCGCAGTCGAACGTCGCGATCTCCGCCCCGGTCGCGGCATTCGTCTCGATGACCTGGTATCCGGTGATGGGCGAGTTATTGGCTGCGCCGCTGTTCCACACCACGGTCAGATGGTGGTCACTGAAGTCGGAGGTCCGCACATTCGTGACGGGATCGGGGCGGTCTTCGACCGAAATGGTCACACTGCCCCACACGTAGCGGTCCGGGTCGTTGGTGGCGTCGGCAACCTCGTACTGAAGGCTGGTGTCTCCAGGGGTGGCCGATGCTGCTGCCGCGACCGTCAGCTTGGATCGATCGGCGCTCGGCGTCACCGTGAGGCCGTCCGGGATCGATCCGCCGTCGAGTCCGCGAATGGCGACGACCTTCAGCGGCGTGCCCGGGAACGGATTGGTTGCATTGTCGTTCGCCAGCACGTCGACGGTCGCCGTCTGGCCACGCTGCACGATTGCGGAGTCCGGGGCCGGTTGGGCGAGCGGCCTCGTCGATGGCACGACCGCGAGATCAATCCGGCCAGCGGTGCCGACTGATGTCGCGTCGCGCACGCCGATCTCGATGTCCGATGTCGTGCCCTTCGTCGCGCTGAGCTGGGCGGTGATCGTGAGGTGTTGGCCGGTCTTCTGCACAGTGAAGCCAGGGGGCGTGCTGTTCTGAATCGTGTACTCGAGTTGATCGACGTCATTGAGGTACGGGTAGTTGGTGAGCTTGACGAGGTCGACGTCGACGCTCTGGCCCGGCTCGAAGTCGATGAGGCCTCCCGTGAAGGCGGGTGGCTGGTTCACCTTGGGCAGCACCGTGATGGGGAGGACCAGGATCGCCTTCCTGCCGTTTGGATCCGTTGCGGATTGGCCGTCCGTGACTTCGAAGGAGATGGATGCCGGGCCGAAATACCGTGGCGCGGACGTGAACTGCAGTGTCTGGTCGTCCACAACGAGCGAAGTGCCGTCGGAGTGGGTGGCACTGACCGAACTCGAGTCGGTCAGGCGCACCTGCTTGCCGCCGACCGCGATCACGTACTGGTTCAGGTCGATCGTGAGCTTGCTTTCGCTGCGCACGGTGAGCGCCGGGGCGTTGCGGTTCAGCTGCGGCAGCGCGTCATCCGTGCCGGGGACCCAGATGAACGCGTAGCTGAACACACTTGGATCGGTCGGGTTGGTGACCTTGAAGGGGATGATCTGGCTGTGTGCCGTGATCGTGACCTCGATGTGCTTGTTCGGGAGCACCTGGGCGGTGTTTCCGTAGCCTGGGTACACAGTGAGCCCGAGTGACGATGACGGTCCGTCCGCGAAGAACACGTTCGCGAGCACGTTGATGTCGACAGTCGATCTGCCGAGGATGTCGGTGAGCGTGAGCACGGTGTCACTCGCCACCGGCACCGCAGGCGGCGCTTTCGGGTCGACGGTCACGCGCACAAAGGCCGAGCTCTCGCCGCCTGTGTCGTTGGCAATGGTGTAAATCACGCCATAGACGCCCGGCGTGGCCGGCGGACGGATGGAAACGATGTTGTTGCTCACCGTCGCCTTGGTGATGCTGTCATTCGGTGTCACCGAGACCACATGCAGCGGACTTCCGTCCGGGTCTGAGTCGTTCGCGAGTACTTGAACCGAAACAGTGACGCCCGGGCGGACCGTCACGGAATCGAGGGTCGCCACGGGATTCTGAACGCCCGGCGGGCGGGCGCTGATGCCGACGCGCACCGTGCCTGTTGCCCTCGCACCGAGCGCATCGATCACGGTGTAGGTGAAGCTGTCCGTGCCCGCCGAGTAGTCCCCAGCCTTGTACGTGATGGTGTGTGGCCCGACGCCCGTCACCACGCCCTTGTCCGGGTTCGTGGCCTGTCCGAGCAGTTGCACGGTGTCACCGTCAGGGTCGATCCCGTTGAGCGGAACGTCGATGTTGACCGTCCCACCCGCGAGCACGCGAGCGGTCAGCGTCTGCGGAACGGGAGGGTTGTTCGTATCGGGGTCGGCTTCGCGCACTGCTATCTTGACCTGCGCCCTCGCCTGCTGGCCGTCCGGCCCCGCCACCGCGTAGACCGCGGTGTAGTTGCCTGGGCGTTCTGGAGCGAGATAGCGAAGCACATTGCCTGAAGGGAACAGCAGCCCCGCGCCGACGGGGAGATTCTGCGCGAGGGTCGGAACGAGCGTGAGGTCCTCGCCGTCCGGATCCGAGTCATTTGCGAGCACGGGGATGTCGATGGCGGCGCCCGCCCGAACCGTGATCGAATCATCGTTGGCGACAGGTGGCTGAAGATGTGTTGGCGTCGGGATCTCGACGACCGTGATGGTGCCTTCCGCGTTCGCGAGCCCGTTGCTCACCGTGTAGTTGAACACCACGGATGAGTCGAGCGGCTTGGTCAGGGTTACGCGCACCGAGCGCTGCTGCAAGATCTCAGCGGTGACACCGGATGTCGGTGCGAGATTCAGGATTCCCGTGACGAGCAGCACCCCGCCAGAGGGATCGATGTCGGAGTCCGCAACATCCACGCTCGAAGAACTGAGGGTGCGAACGAAGACGGTCTTCGGAATGGTGATGGGCTTGGTGTTGCTCTCCGGCGGCGCGAGCACATCCACGCGGACGGCCCCGGTGGTTGAGGCGACGCCGTCCGTCACGACATAGCTGAGATAGTGCGTGCCGACCTGGCTGCTTTCGAACTGGAAGGTGCCAGCATCGTAGCTCGGCGTAATCGTCACGCTGGTCTTCGATGGAACGCTGTTCAGCCGAAGAGTCGCGCTTCCACCACGTACGTGGTCGAGCGGCGAGATGGTCAACGGCTCCCCCGCCGTGGCGATCTGAATGAACGGGTCAGCAATGATGGGCACCTTGCCGCTCGGTTTGACCGTGACGGCCAGAGTGCCGGTTGTGACAGCCTTCCCGTCTGAGACCGTGACGGCGACACTTTTCAGCCCGGAGGTCTTTCCCGCGTCCGAAAACACCAGCGTGCCTTCTGGCGTGAAGCTCACAGAATCCGGCGACAAGGTGGATGCGTCGACGACGTACAGGGGATCGCCGTCAGGATCCTCCCAGTCACCGAGAATCCGCGTGCTGACCCGACCACCCTCGACCACAGTCGTCCGGCTCTGCAGCACCTGCTTCGGCGCCGAGTTCTCACCGGAGGAACGAACCGCGACAGTGACGGTGGCCGACGCCGTTCCGCCTCGCCCATCGCTGATCGTGTACCGGAAGGTGACCACGCCGCTCGCTGTAGGGGCGAGCGTGAGCTGCAGTTCCTGTTTGTTATCGATGAGATCGATATGGCCGACACGTTGATCGATCGAGCCGACGTTGGTGATGTCAAGCACGTCGCCGTTGGGGTCATAGTCGTTGATCAGCACAGGCAGCACACTGGCACGTCCGGGTCGCGCCCCGAGGTTGTCGTCAACTGCCACCGGCGGGAGCTGCTGTTTGTCGACCTGAGGAGGCGTATCTTCCTGCCGCTGTTGCTGCTGCTGGTGCTGATCCTTCGGAATGATCAGGTCATCCCAGTTGTCGATGAGCTGGGCAGTGGATTGGGCGGCCCAGGTGTCACCGGATCGGGAGTCGTTCAGAACGACCCGGTTACCGTTAGCGCGGAACTCGAGTCTTGCGCCAGCGGTAATTCCGGACAGCGGCAGCGTCGTGCCATTGGTCGAATCGCTCGCGCAGCTGCGCCACAACTGACCGCTCGTCCACGCGGCGAAACTGCAGCCAGCCGCGGCAATCGGTTGCGCGGGAGTGCCGGTTTTCGACGTCGTGAGGGTCCTCGACGAGCCGCCGTCGAGCGAATAGCTGACGAGCCCGCCCGCCCCTGCGACAAGTAGCTGGTCTCCGGTCGAGCTTGCCTCCTGGATCGCCGGCTCGGTCGCGGCCACGGTGCCGCGCAGGCTCACGCTTCTCGCCGCAAAGTACAGGCGGTGACTGGTCGAATCGAGCACCGCCCACTGGTCTGCGACCGAGGTAATCGAAACCGTGTCCTTCGGACTGAGGCTGAGCTTGCTCGTCGAGACGACTGCGTCAGAGTCATCCGGTTCGATGCGCTCTACCAGCTTGGCGTTCGGCGAATAGAAGAACATCGTGCCAGCGTCATCCATGCTGGAAACGACGCCGGTACCCATACTCAGCGTTGGCGCCACCTGCGAATCGAATGTCGCAACGTCGGCAATCGGGGTGATCCACACCTGTCCGGTCGATCGGGCAACGATGACCACGTTGGCATTGGAGAGAAACACCTCTGGTTGGCCAGGGGGCAACGGAACTGACTGCGTCACCGCGGAAGTCGCAGGGTCGACAATCTCCAGCTTGCTGTTCGCATTGTCGACCAGGAGCACGGTTGTGCCGCGCTGCAGGACATCCAGATCGGTGCCGGTTGCCCCGACAACGCTGTTCAACTGCTTGACGGTGGTGTTTGCCCTACCAATCGCCTGCTGCGAACCGTTCGCGACCCAGACGGATGAGTCATTGAGATTGAGTTGTTGCGCTGTGTAGCCGGTCGAGACGATGGCGACCGTGGCAACGACAGCCGCGACGACGAGCGCGCTCGCTGCGGTGATGACAAGGGATCGGTTCGCGCGGAGCCATGACCTAAACATGTCGGTTGCTCACCGCCCGACGTCTGCGCACTTTTGAGCGCTTGGGCTTCCGACGCGGCCTTCGCGGTTCACGCTCACGGTCAGGCAGATCTGCTCACCCGGCGTTCCGTCGATCGCGAACTGGTTGGACTTCTGGACGCTCGAGCCACCCCCAGCAATCGCGACACTGTACGTATCTGTCGCCGACAGCCCGGGATCGGGCCACGAGAATCTCACGGAAGTAGCGCTCGGAATCGCAGTAATCCCGGTGACAACAGGGATCCCTCCGTTGGCGTTCACCAACACGACGACCGCCGTCGCCCCGAGGCCCAGAGCGAGCACCCCGATGGCGACGAGGCCCCAGACCAGCAGGCGGAGGCGTCCGGCCTGTGCGGGCCGGGCTGTGGAGCTTCTCCCAGCGCCATTGGTCTCACGAACTACGGTGCCGACGGAGCTGTACTGACCATCCAACCTGCGGCGCCTACGCCGCCGCTGCCCAGAAGGTACGAGCGCGCCGGCAACACCGCGGACGCGAGTCTTGTCCTCGAGGTCGGCGACTGTAGCGAGCGCCCAGTCATCCATCGCAACTTCGATCTGCGTCTGTGGCACACCGAGTTCGGTCTCGACCGACTGGAATGAGCGAACGAGCTCGAGGACCGTCCCTGGCCGGTTCTTCGGGTTTCGCGACATCGCGTTCGAGAGGATTTTTTCGAGACTCGCCGGGACGTCTGCGCGACCGATCGGCTGCGGCTTGGCGCGGTTGATGCGCGTAATCAGATCGGCCGACTTGTTCGCTTCGCCCGGCACCTCGAAGGGCGATCGACCGGCAAGCAGCGAGTACACCGTGGCCGCGAGCGACCAGACCTCCGACTGAACCGTTCCCGGTGTCTCGTCCATCAGGACCTCGGGCGCAGACCACGGAATCGACATGCCGACCATGTCCTGGTCCTGCGATTCCGTCACGGTCGCCGCGATCCCGAAGTCAGAGAGCACCGGATGCCCGTACGCCGTCATGAGGATGTTGCTCGGCTTGATGTCGCGGTGCAGAACACCCGCGCGATGCGCCGTCTCGACGGCGCTGCCGATCTTCACGGCGATACGCAAGACCTCTGGCACTGGGATGCGTTCGGCTCGGTAGCGCGCGCTGAGCGACGCCGAGCACAGCTCCATTACCAGGTATGGGCGGCCATCTGCGGACACGCTGGCCTGATAGACGGTCAGGATCGACGGATGCGAGCTGAGCTGAGCCATCAGGTTCGCTTCGGCCTGAAACATCTGCCGAACCTGGTCGTTGACGACCTCGCTGAGCATGACTTTGACCGCGACCTGACGCCTCGGCATGTTCTGCTCATAGAGGAAGACGTCCGCGAAACCACCCGATCCCAGTACGTGGACATGGGAGAACCCGGGTAGCACAGGCGGTTGCGAAGGCAAGCGGCGCGCCACGATACCCCCTCGCGGTTCGACGGACGTAGCAATTCTAGGCAGGTGAGACCCGCCTTAAGCCGCCCTTCCCCCCGAACGGGGGGCGGTTGAGTGCAACTCATATTCGCTCGGGGCATCGATCACATCGAGCACAATTGTGGTCACATTGTCGCGTCCGCCGGCCGCCAGAGCTGCGTCGACAAGCGCGTGCGCGGTCTCCCGCGCTTCAAGGCCGGCGCTCAGGTGATGGCGCAGCCGGTCGTCGCCCAATTCCTTCGTCAACCCGTCCGAGCAGATCAGCAGACGGAACCCGGGGCGAAGCGGAATCATCCAGTAATCCGCGGTCGGTGGCATGTTGAAACCGACGGCACGGGTGATCACATTGCTGTCCGGATGGTGCTCGGCCTGCGACCGATCGATGAGGCCGGAGTCGATGAGCTCCTGCACCACGGAGTGGTCGACAGTGACCTGGCGCAGTTCCTTGTTCTCGAACTGGTACACGCGGCTGTCACCGATGTTGAAGACCGCAAAGTATGGCTCACCGCCCTGGAGGGTGAGTACGACACCGGTTACCGTCGTTCCGACTCCCAGTTCGCTGCCCTCGCCGACTATCTCGATGTCGCTCGTGGCCTTCTCAAGCGCACGATCGATGGCGCCAGTAGTCGCAAACCCGTCCGTGATCACCTCGGCCAGCCTGGTGACGACGGCCGCACTCGCCAGATCTCCCGCGGAGTGGCCACCCATACCGTCGGCGACCGCGAAGATCGGGGACTGTGCGACATAGCTGTCTTCGTTCGCACTTCGACGATGGCCACGATCGGTGGCGGCCGCCCAGGTCAAACGGATGATGTCGGCTGGGCGCGAAGGGATCGCGAGTTCATAGCTCGACGTGTTCCCGCCGATTTCTGTCACGCCCGGCCCTCCGATGGGTCGTCGTCGACTTCCACCAACCTTGGTCTTGATTCGAGCGGGAGGATTTCGATGACGTTTCCATCACCAATATCCACCAGCGTGCCGGGAGTTGCCACCACCGACTCGCCCTGACGCAGTTTTCGTGGCGCGCCGCCGGGCGGAAAGACGATCGACCCATTGGTCGATCTCATGTCGGTGAGAACCACGGATGACCCGAGTTGCCGAAGCTCCACATGGGTGCTCGACACCTCGTGCTTGGGAGAAGGCACCATCACGAGCCTCGGCATCTGCCCGTAAATGATGCGCGGACTACTCGGCCGCCGGCCGACATACGACACGGCATCGAGCCAGACCACCGTCTTTCCGATTCTGAATCGATAGAACTGCTTGGTCTCCATCGCCAGATCGGAGGCGTCAAACGGCGCTGTCTCCGTCGAAACTGCCTCGAGGAGCGGTTCTGGCTCCGAAATCAGTTCAACGGCAGACAAATAGTGTGAATGATCGTTCGGCGGCGGCTCGACGAGAGTCGGAGGCACCGCACCCTTCGCCGAGCGCTTCGTGACGACCGTAGCCTCAACATCGTCGGGGAGCGGAGGCATCGGTTGGCCGATCGTGGGCAGGCGCGGAACCGTAATGGTTTCGTCTAATTCGTCGTCCACAAAAATTGATTATCCACCGAAACCCGTCGACGCTATGCGCCGACGGCGACATGCTGTGCTTATTTTGCGATGTCGTACATCGGCGCTCAACCCAAAAGAAGCGACATGCTGTGCTTATTTGGTGATGTCGTACATCGGCGCTCAACCCAAAAGAAGCGACATGCTGTGCTTATTTTGTGATGTCGTACATCGGCGCTCAACCCAAAAGAAGC
>DASXNG010000015.1:0-16750 GCA_036495225.1 Galbitalea sp. | reverse complement strand
GGCGTCGGGCGGAACGGTCATCCTCGGGTTGCTCACCTTGGTGCTCAGCGACCTCAACTCGAACAAGGCCCTCGGCCCGGTGGGGGCGATCGGCATCGCGTTCGCGCTGCTTGCCGCGCTCACGATGCTTCCCGCCCTGATGTTCGCGTTTGGTCGGGTCGCGTTTTGGCCCGTGCGGCCGAAGTTCGGGTCGGCCCACCAGCAGGTCGACGAGGGATCGAAGGGCCTGTGGCCTCGACTCGGGCGCGGCATTTCCCGGCGCCCACGCTGGGTGTGGGTCACCTGCGTGATTCTGCTGCTCGCGGCATCCACTGGACTTCTGCAGTTGAAGGCGAACGGAACACCTCAGAGCGCTGTCGTCGAGGGGTATTCCCAGGCGCGCGACGGCCAGGCCGCGCTCGGCAAGCACTATCCACAGGGCTCTGGCAGTCCGGCGGTCATCGTGGTGAGCCAGGAGAAGCTTCAGGATGCGGCGAACGCTGCGCTCGCAACATTCGGAGTCAATTCGCTGACGGTGCTGTCATCGACGTCGCCTTCCGGCAGCTATCCCGTGACGACCGGGGGCATTCAGCCGCTGATCCCCGGCGTTCCGGCGGGGTCGCCGACCGTGGTGAACGGGAAGGTATTGCTGCAGGCGACGCTGAGCGACGACCCGGACTCCGACGCTGCCAAGGCGGTCGTCGAGAAGCTGCGAACCAACGTGCATGCCGACGGCGCGATCGTCGGTGGAACCACCGCGACCGCCATCGACACGGATGCCGCCGCCGTGCACGATCGCGACCTGATCATCCCGGTAGTGCTGGTGGTCATCCTGTTCGTGCTGATGATTCTGCTGCGGGCGGTTCTCGCGCCGATACTCCTGATCCTGAGCGTTGTGCTGTCGTTCGCTGCGACGCTCGGCATTGCCGCAATCGTCTTCAACAACGTGTTCAAGTTTGTCGGTGCCGACCCAGCCGTGCCCTTATACGGGTTCATATTCCTGGTGGCGTTGGGGGTCGACTACAACATCTTCCTTATGACGCGCGTGCGGGAGGAGTCCGTGAAATTCGGAACGAAGCACGGGGTCATTCGAGGGCTGGTCATCACGGGCGGCGTGATCACGTCCGCTGGCATCGTGTTGGCTGCGACGTTCGCAGCGCTCGGAGTGATCCCTGTGCTGTTCCTCAGTCAGATCGCGTTCATCGTCGGATTCGGCGTGCTGCTAGACACTCTCATCGTTCGATCGCTGCTCGTGCCCGCACTCTCGTACGACATCGGTCGCAAGATCTGGTGGCCGTCGAAGCTCTCTCGCTCGGCACCTTAGTGAGGGAGTGCAGCGTTATTGGACGGCCGCCGTGAGACGCATGACGTTGTCGAGCACCTTGCTGAGCCACGGTCGCTGCATCCATTCGTCGAGGAGCAGTTCTCGGGACTTCGCGCGGTAGCTGTCTTCGACTCGGCGCAGTGCGTTCACGAATTGTGTGCCCTTGATCATTACGGAGATCTCGAGGTCCAGGCTGAACGAGCGCATGTCCATGTTGCTTGAGCCGATGATCGCGACCTGGTCGTCGATCGTGAGGTGCTTCGCGTGCAGGATGGTCGGCGCCTGGTACAGCCAGATGCGAACGCCAGCGCGAAGGAGTCCCTCGTAGTAGCTGCGCTGCGCGTGGTAAACCATGAGCTGATCGCCGATCTCGCTGACGAAGAGTTGCACGTCGATTCCGGCCTGAGCTGCAGTCGTGATCGCGTAGTACATGGAGTCATCCGGCACGAAGTAGGGGCTCGTGATGATGACTTTCTCTTGCGCCGCGTAGATCAAAGAGTTGAATAGTCGAAGATTGTTTTCGCCGTCGAAGCCTGGCCCGCTGGGCACAACCTGCGCGTCCAAGAGGTCCTGGTCGACGTGCTCCGTGATGTCTTCGACCTCACGCGTCAGCAACTCGTCGGTCTCTGTGTACCAGTCCGTCACGAAGAGGGCGTTGATTCCGGCGACGATCGGACCCTCGAACCGCACCATGAGGTCTTTCCAGTGCAGCCCACGGCGGATGTTGCCTCGCTTGTTGTAGCTGGAATCGATCACGTTCTGCGACCCCGTGTATGCGACCAATCCGTCGATGACGAGGAGCTTGCGGTGGTTGCGTAGATCCGGTCGCTGAAACTTGCCCTTGTATGGCTGAACCGGGAGCATCAGGTGCCACTCGGCACCTACCGCGGTCAGCGCCTTCAGTGTCTTCTTGTAGCCGGTCGAACGCCATGATGCGATGTGGTCGATCAGAACGCGCACCTTGACGCCGCGCTTCACTGCCGCCTCGAGCTCGTCGAAGAAGGGCCGTGTCGTCGAGTCGAGTGAGAGGATGTAGAACTCGGCGTGAATGTAGCGGGTCGCGGTCTTCAGCGCGTTCGTCAGCGTCGACAGCGACTCTTCATAGTTGTCGTGGAGCACGGCCGTGTTGCCGCCGACGAGAGGCATCGCCCCGAGGCGCCTGTTGAGTTCGACCACAGGGTCGAGCCACGGCGGCCAAGTGTGGTCGCGTCGAACAAGATCCATGCCGGCGGTGGTCTCGAGGATGTAGTTGTTGACCTCCCGCTGTTTGACGCGTCGCTTCTTCGGCAGGTGCCTGCTGCCGACCAGCCAGAACAGGATGATGCCGACGATAGGTATGAAGAAGATGGCGAGCAGCCACGCCATCGCCGTCTGCGGTCGACGATTGCGCGGGATGAAGACGACGGCGAGGACCCGAATTATCCAGTTGAGAACGACAACGAGCACCCCGCCCCAGAGCGCGACTGCGGACGAGTCGATCATCGCGCTGCGGTCGGCCTAGCGGAAATTAACGAATTGAAGGTCGACGTCGAGGTCTTTGCCCTTGAGCAGAGCCATTGTTGCTTGCAGGTCATCCCGGCTCTTGGATTGGACTCGCAGCTCGTCGCCCTGGATCTGCGACTTCACGCTCTTGGGACCTTCCTCACGGATGATCTTCGCCACCTTCTTGGCGTCTTCGGAGGAAATGCCGTTCTTGAGCCCGACCTCGATGCGGTACTCCTTACCGCTTGCGTACGGCGCTCCAGAGTCGAGGCTGCGCAGTGAAATGCCGCGCTTGATGAACTTCTGCTCGACGACTTCGAGCACTGCCTTGACTCGCTCTTCGGCGCTGGCCTTCAGCAGCAGCTTTTCGCCGCTCCACTCGACCGAGGCTCCGACGTTCTTGAAGTCGTAGCGCGTTGCGATCTCTTTCTGCGCCTGATTGACCGCGTTGTCGGCCTCCATCTTGTCGACTTTGCTCACGATGTCGAATGTGGAATCTGCCATGAATCCACCTTATGGTTTTGTGCTGGTGCGCGGGTACTTTGGATGGTGTGGCCCGGATGCCGTGAACTTGGAGTGCTTCCGGAGCTAGTATCCTTATTCAGCGCCTCCGGACAGGTGATCACACGTGGTCGGAGCGTCATGGCAAGTTACCCAAGCGGCCAAAGGGAGCTGACTGTAAATCAGCCGTTTTCAACTTCGGGGGTTCGAATCCCTCACTTGCCACAAAATGAGAAACGCTCCGCTTCGCGGGGCCTTTCTCATTTTCTGCCAAGTGCGGCATGGGCACGCCCTGGTCCCACACGCGCCGGTTACGCAAATTTCACCCGGAGCGTTACGCGATCGCGGGCTAGTGTCCACACCATGACCTACCGCACGGAACCATGCGCTTTGTTCGGCTGAGACGTGAGTCCTGGGGATTCGCGATCGGTTCCCTGCTGTTCATGCTCGGCGCAGTACCGCCCTATCAGCAGGCCGTCGGCGCTGTGGCGACGAACATCACCTTCTTTATCGGCTCGCTGTTCTTCACCGCCGCGGGCTTCATCCAACTGAGCTTGAGCGGCAAGCGGCCGCCATCCCGGAAGACCAACAGGCCGGACACCTTCGACTGGTGGTCTGCCGCGGTTCAATTCGTCGGCACACTCTTTTTCAACTTGAGCACCGCTTCGGCCTGGATTGTTGCCGCAAACGCAGATTCACGGCTCTCGGGCGGCTGGCGCCCCGACGCCGTCGGCTCAATTGCGTTCCTCGTGTCGAGCATCCTCGCCGTGATTTCGACGACGGAACGCGACAAGCTCTGGGATCCGCAGGCACGCACCTGGCGGTGCACCTGGCTCAACATGAGCGGCTCTGTGCTGTTCGGACTCTCCGCCGTCGGCGCGTACACGATCCCCGCAACGAACGACCCGGTCAGCATCTTTTGGGCTAACTTCGGAACCTTTACGGGTGCCGCATGCTTCTTTGCCGCAGCGGTTCTCGGCCGACCCGGTGTCCAACAGAGCGCCGCGGTGCGTACCGCTGGTTGAGCTACGCGAAGTACGTCATGCGTCGACTCCTGGCCGGTGCTCAAGGGAGGTGTGTTCGACGATGAACTGCACGAGGCGCGGCACAACCCCGGGCGACAGGTGGTGACGCATGCCGACGATTGTCTCGTGTCGAGCGCCTGGTATTGCCGAGGCGGTTGCCGCGCCACCGCTCGGGTGCACCATGCGGTCCGCGTCGCCGTGGAGCACCAGGGTCGGTGCCGAGATGGCAAGCAACTCAGCTGTGCGGTCACCCGACTTCCAGATGGCTCCGATCTGGCGGGCGACGCCGGCTCCGCGACCGGCGGCTGCGCGATCCCATGCGCCGAGCGCCCAGGCAATCTCTGCCGACTCGTCGAAGGGGAACGTCGTCGATCCGATGTGCCGAAGGGTGGAGAGGTGTCGCTTCAGCAACGGTCTGGGCAATCATTCCGCCGAGGGACATCCCCACGAGATCGACGGCGGCGAGGCGCAATTCGTCGAGGAGTCCGACGACGTCTTCCGCCATGTCGCCGAGGTCGTAGTCCTCGGCTTCGGACCGAGCCAGAAGCTGGCGGAGTCGCCCGGGCGGAGGCGTGCGCACGTGCGTTGACCTGCCGACATCGCGATTGTCGAAGCGGATGATGCGGAAGCCGGCATCCACCAGGCCGTCGATCATCGCGGTTGGCCATGACGTGAGATCGAGTCCGAGTCCGGCGATGAGCACGAGCGGGCGGCCAGAGCTCGCGCCATCCATTCGATAGCAGAGCTCTATGCCGCTCGGCAGCTGCGCGATCTTCTCGTCGTCACTCATGCGGATACCTTCGCGGTCGGCGAACCATGACGTGTCGGGGCGAAGTGCAGGTTTCGATCGGCGATGGGCGATTTTCGAAGCATTCGCACGTCGGCGTAGTAATCCATCGACGTGGCCCAGGGTGACCGCGAGCCCTGCCGGGGCAGGTCGTCGATTGCCCGCTGCACGTATCCCGCACCGAAGTCGAGGAGTGGGCGCGTTGCAAAGTCACCGCTCGGACGCTCGGGGTAGCACACGGCTGACCCGTGAGCGTCCATATACGTGAGCAGCCGAGTGAAGTATTCGCAGAGCAACCCAACCTTGAGTGTCCACGATGCGTTGGTGTAGCCGATCGAGTAGGCGAAGTTCGGCACTCCGTCGAGCATCACGCCACGGTAGGCAACCTTGTCGTGGAGTTGTACCGGATCCCCGTCGATGGTCAATCGAGCTCCGCCGAAGGGGCGGATGTTGAGACCCGTCGCGGTGATGATGATGTCCGCCTCGACCACGGCGCCGGATTCGAGTTCGACCCCCGCCTCGGTGAGGGTGCGGATGCGATCCGTGACGACGGATGCCTTGCCCGATCGGATTGATTCGAAGAAATCGCCATCCGGCACGAAGCACAGGCGCTGGTCCCACGGGTTGTATGGCGGATTGAAGTGCTCATCGACCGGAAAACCTTCTGGCAACGATTTCTTGTTGGCCCATCGAATGAACTTCCGCATTTGCGCAGGGAAGCGGCGAGACAGTCTCCAGATCAATCGCTGCTGCGCGATGTTGCGCCGCCGGATGATGGGGTGCGCCCTGTCCGTGCCGAACAGCCGGCGCATCCGGGCAGCGAATCGGTCCTCGGAGGGAATGGGCAGGATGTAGCTGGGCGTGCGCTGAATCATCGTGATGTGGGCGGCATCGTCGGCCATCGCGGGGATGATTGTCACGGCGGTGGCGCCGCTGCCGATTACGACGATGCGCTTTCCCGCGTAGTCGAGGTGCTCCGGCCAGAACTGAGGATGGATGATGGGTCCTCCGAAGCGTTCCGTCCCGGCGAACGCTGGCGCGTAGCCCTTGTCGTACGAGTAGTAGCCGCTCGCCGAGAAGATCCAGTCGGTCGTGATGTCAAGGTATTCGCGATTGCCTGAGGCTTCGACATCCGTACGTTCGATGTGAACGGTCCATCTGGAATCTTCGCTCGACCAGTCCGCGCCGACGACTCTCTGGTTGTACCGAATTCGCTTGTCGATTCCGAACTCGCTTGCTGTGTCGCGAAGGTAGTTCAGGATGCTGCTCGCGGGGGCGATCGCCTTGGGCTCCCGCCATGGTCGAAACTCGAAGCCGAAGGTGTGAAGGTCGGAGTCGGATCGAACGCCGGGATAGCGGAACAGATCCCACGTGCCTCCAAGAGCCGCGCGAGCTTCGATGATCGCGAACGTCTTGCCGGGCAGCCGGTCTTGCAGGTAGTACGCGGCGCCGATGCCCGAGATTCCCGCGCCAACTATCAGTACGTCAAGGTGCTCGAGGGGAGTGGGCTCCACGGACATCACTCTCACTTCCAGCGAACGGCGTTGTTGCTGCCGCAATTATTGCAAGGCCCGCGCGCAGAGACGAATTGTTGATAGCAGTGGTCGCCGCGGCTACTACTGCCTGGCGTCATCCAGGTCGAAATCCGGCGCGACAACCGGCGAAGCGGTGACGGGTCGCACGACCGTGACGGTTGGCGCGCGCCGCGGCTCGGCTTCGAGTTGCGGGATGTAGCCGTCTTCGGCTGTGATGACGAGCCCGCGGGAACTTTCGGCGGAAGCCGCCAGGGTTGCCAGCCACTCCGGGTTGACACTCGGAACCTTGCCGCCATCGAACTTGAAGTGCAGAAGCATGTGCGGATGCAGCCAGACGGCGCTCCGCCCGTTGCCAGCTTCCGTGTCGTCCTTCCACGACATCACGAAACTGTCGCCCCTCCTCAGCTTGTTGACGATGACGATCTGCAGGTGAGTGAGAGTGCGGTCATCGAGGTGCACCACGAAGCCGTCATACATTAGTGATCCCATGGTCTGCCCCTTCGCGACTGTTGCCGCGAGCGCTCTGCACGAGGCAATGACCGAAACCCCATGGCAAAACCGAACCAATGCGAAACTGCCGTTCGAGGCCAACTGGGTGCTCGGGGCCCGGGAGCGTCCAGAAGAGAGACAAACGCTATCTTCTGGCCGCAACCTTACGCCTTTGGGCGGAAACCGGCGGCCCGTAGTCGAAACCAATCCAGCGCGCTCTCGACTGTGCGGCGTAGCTTATTAACTGCGAGTAGACGCAGTCGTCCGCGGAATCCCACCACCGGCGTTGGGCTTGCTCGCAACCGGGGGTGGAGCGCGATGAAGGATGTGTGGGGTCGGGTGAGCGGCACGGTTCGGCCGGGAAAACGCGGCTGGTACGGGGCCGACGGTAATTGGGCTGTGATTCCCAAACCGCTCGACGAGCCTGTCATCGAGGTCGCTGGACCGAACCCCGCGAACGTTTTGCTCATTGGTGACGGACCCGCCATGGGCTATGGCGTCACCGCCCACGATCTGGCCTTGCCCGGGCATCTTGCGCGGCAACTCTCGCAGCTGACCGGGCGCGGAGTCACAGTCTCGTGTATCGCCGACGACCAGCTCTGTATGGCCAATATCGAGCAGCGGTTTGCCGTCTTCGCGCCTGCACAACTCGACGCGGTCATCGTCAATGTCGGTATCGCTGACGCGACCCATCTCGGCCGTCTCAATCGGTGGACCGATCGGCTGCACAGCTTCATCAGGAGGGTGAACCAGGAGTCCGCAGGCGGGGTCAGTGTCGTACTCGTTGGCATCCCGCCTGTTGCGACGATGCCCATTGTCACCGGATGGCGTGCCGCTCTCGCGGAACGGCACTCCCCCCTGTTGAATGGCGAGCTCGAGTTCGCGTCGATGGGCTACCCCAACGTTGAGTTTCTGCCCTTCAATCCTCCTCCCGAGACTGACACCTCTCGCTATCGCAGCGCCCGCACATACGGGGAGTGGGCGTGGCTGATCTCACCGGTTGTCGCAATGTCGCTGGATCGCCAGGCGCATGTCGCGGCCTGGCAACGCTCACCGCATCTGCCATCGCCGGAGGGCTAGGACCGCGCGAACCTATTCGGTGTCGAGGTCGGTCTGCAGTTCGGCGGACGAGATCCGTTCGCCGGCCACCGGCGTACGGAATCGTGTGTTCGCGTGGAACTGGGCCGACTCTGGTTCGGTTTCGTCGGGCTCCTCGAGAACATCCGGTCCGTCGACCTTGCCAAGTTGAAGCTCCGCGTCGCGGTGGATGTCTTCCGGAAAACGTCCGTCTTCTGCAGGCGACGGGATGTATGCGCTCATGCACAAATCATGCTCTCCATTGGTGACCAACGTGTGAACTGGTTTTCGCGCTCGTCTGGCGGTCCGCGGTGGACCGCCACGTCGACCCTCGTGCGGGTGACTTTGATTCGTTCAGGTTCGCACAATAGGATTCATGAATTCCGTTATCTGACCGTGACTATTAGCGCGCCGAGAACGGTCATCCAAACCCGCAACCCGAATCACACGCGTTTCGTGCCGAGAGAGGAGTCGTCTTGTCGTTTGTCGACCCTTTCGAAGAGCTTGGCCTCGGCAGCTCTCGCGGCGACAACTCACACGGCAACGACTCTCAGCAGGGCGACACTCCACGCAGCGACTCGCCCCTGACGCGCCGCGACCTCCGCGAAAAGTCCACCCGGCGATCACGCAAGGCCGCGCGTAAGCGGTCGACGGCGAGACGATCGGCTCCGCCCGCCCGGCCAGCCCAATTGGCTACTCCGTCGCAAAGTTCGAGTGCGTCGCCAGGGCCAGCACGCCGCGGCAAGAAGGTGGCGCCTCGCAAGCCACTCGGCAAACGGGTCGCAGCCAAGCTTTTCTCCGTGCTCGCACTGGCGCTCGCTGCGGCGTTCGGCGTTGCAACCGCAGGCTCGCCATTGCTTGCCGCGGGCATAACCACGGGTGCGAAAACCACCGCGTCGACTACCGCGACCATCGACGGCCAACACCTCAGCGCATCGAGCGCGCAGGCCGCCCCGATCGCTCGCGACTCCTTCCAGGCACTCTCATCCGCGGAGCTCCACGGCGTCATTGCCGGCGTCGGCGTCGCGGGTTACACCGTCAATAACTCGGGCCCAATCCGGTGGCCCTTCAATTCGGCCGTGCCGCTAGGCGATATGTTCGGGCCGCGCGTGGCACCCTGTGCAGGTTGTTCGACGTTCCACAAGGGCACCGACTTCGAAACGGGCGCAAACGCCCCGATCTATGCGGTTGCAGCCGGCGTCGTCACGGTGAGTGAGTTCTCTGGTGCGCTTGGCCAGCATGTCGCGATCTCGCACAACGTCAACGGCAAGATCTTCACCAGCATCTACGGCCACATGAAGGCCAACTCGAGCACGCTCAAGGTCGGGGACACGGTCGCCGAGGGCGCAGTTGTCGGACTGACCGGATCAACGGGTGAATCGACCGGACCGCACCTCGACTTCGAGATCGACATCAATGCCGTGCCGGTCGACTCCTTCATCTGGCTAAAAGCCAACACCGCGCACTAGTCGAGCGGTGTCATCCAGATTGTCGTGTCTGGCGCCAACTCGCTGATCGGCGCGGTCGGGAAGGGCTGCTCGCTGTGCACCCACGGACTCAACTCCGGCAGCGCGATCGGTCGCGTGCCAAGGTTTGCGATGACCGTGACGGTTCTCTGAGCGGTGACGGTGAACGCGATTACGTCGTCGCCATAGCCCTCGAGCCAGGCGAGGGTGCCAGTGCCGAGACCATTCGCGTGACGTAGCTCGAGCGCCAGGCTGTACAGCGAGAGAGTGTTCGTGTTGCCTGGGGCGGTTGGCTGCTGATCGCGCGCGATCGCGCTCCAGCTCTTCGGCTGCGGCAGCCAGCTCGCGCCGCTGGACGAGAAGCCGAAAGCGGGTGCGTCTGCTTCCCATGGCAGCGGCACGCGGCATCCATCTCGGCCATACACTTTGCCCGCATGCCGATAGAAGGTGGGGTCCTGCCTGGCCCAATCGGGCAGCTCGTCGTCTTCCGGCAGGCCGAGCTCCTCGCCCTGGTAGAGGTATGCGCTTCCGGGCAGAGCGAGCATGAGCAGCGTCTCAGCGCGTGCACGACGAAGACCGAGTACCGCGTCGGGCTTCGGTTCGCTGAGCGGGCCGATGCCATCCCCCTGCGGCGGTGGTGAATCGAGGCCGAGCCGAGTGGCATGACGGATCACATCGTGGTTAGAGAGCACCCAGGTCGCGACCGCGCCGACTTGTTCGAACGCTGCCAGGGAATCGTTGATCGCCTTTTTGATGGCCTTCGCCGACCACGGGGCGGACAGGAACGTGAAGTTGAACGCCTGCTGCATCTCGTCTGGACGAACCCATTCGGCGAGCTTGGAGAGTGGTTCGACCCAGGCCTCGGCGCAGAGCACTCGGTCGGGACCGAACTCGGCGAGAACGTCATGCCAGTCCCGGTAGATCTCGTGCACCCCAGGCTGCGCCCAGTACGGGACGTCCACCGGTGCGGCGAGACCGGCACCAGCTGGCGGCGGGGTGAAGTCGGGAAGCCCGGCCTCCTTGACCAGGCCGTGGGCGACATCCACCCTGAAACCGTCCACTCCCTTGCGAAGCCAGAAGCGCAGGATGTCGCGGAACTGCTGCCGCACCCACTCGCTCTGCCACTCGAGGTCCGGCTGTGAGGTGTCAAAGAGGTGCAGGTACCACTGCTCTGGAGTGCCGTCTGGCGCGGTCAGCCGCGTCCAGGCCGGACCGCCGAACACTGACTGCCAGTTGTTCGGGGGCAACTCGCCGTGTAGTCCGCGGCCGTCCCTGAAGATGTAATGCCCTCGTTGCTCGCTGCCCGGGCCCGCCGCGACGGCGGCCTTGAACCATTCGTGCTCGTTGGAGGTGTGGTTGGGCACGAGGTCGATGATGACGCGGAGATTCAGACGGTGCGCTTCGGCGAGCAGGTTGTCGAAGTCGGCGAGCGTTCCGAAGACGGGGTCGACATCGCAGTAGTCGGCGACGTCGTAGCCTGCATCATTCTGCGGCGAGGTGAAGAAAGGCGAGAGCCAGATGGCGTCGAGGTGCAGGTTCTCGAGCTCGGGGAGTCGAGCTGCGATGCCAGGTAGATCACCGAGCCCGTCGCCGTTCGAATCGGCGAAAGAACGTGGGTAGATCTGGTAGATGACGGCGCTGCGCCACCAGTCCGTCGCGTTGTTTTCTGCACTCACGCCATCAACGCTATGGGCAGACGTAATCCTGACGAAATCTGCCGGACAGTTTCGTGTGGAAAAGTGAAGGGCATGGCTTCAGAAGGCTCGCTGCTCGAGCCCCATCACGACGGTTCCCCGCTCTACGTCTCCAACCCGTCACCGGCTCTCGGCGATCACATTCGCGTGCGCATCCGCATCCCGCACGAATTCGGCGTTGTATCACAGGTGCGCACTCGTTCGAATCCGAACCGCGAACCCCGCTTCTCGGTTGCCAGCCTCATCGCGACGATCGACGGCTGGGACTGGTGGGAGGCCGAGATCGAGGTAGAGAACCCGGTACACGGGTACCGGTTTCTGCTTCACATGGGTGACGGCCGCAACCTGTGGGTCAACAGCACGGGCGTTCACACGATCGAAACTCTCGACACCGAGGACTTCAGGGTCGTCACGTTCGCGCCGCCGCCCGAGTGGTCGTCGTCGCGAGTGATGTACCAGATCTTCCCGGACAGGTTCGCGCGCTCCGAGCAGGCGGATGACCGTCCCCTGCCCGACTGGGCAGAGCCGGCCGCGTGGAACGACCCGGTCGAACACATTGGGCCTTCCACCGCACGCCAGTTGTATGGCGGCGACCTGCTCGGGATCGAAGAACACCTCGATCACCTCGAGAGTCTCGGGGTGAACCTCGTGTACCTCACGCCCGTGTTCCCCGCCCGCTCGAACCACCGCTACGACGCGCTGTCGTTCTCCGAAATCGATCCGGTGCTGGGCGGGGATGAGGCGTACGTTTCTCTCATTGAGGCGGCCCATGCGCGCGGCATGAAGGTGATCGGCGACCTCACGTCGAACCATTCCGGGGATGCACACGAATGGTTTACGGCGTCCCACCAGCATCCGGGAACTCCGGAGAGTGCCTTCTATTACTGGATGGATCCCGAACAGAAGACGTACGTGTCGTGGCTCGGGGTGCCCAGCCTGCCGAAGTTCAACTGGAACTCGCAGGAGCTGCGCAACCGCTTCATCGAGGGCGAGGACTCGGTCGTCGCCAAATGGCTGAAGCCGCCGTACAACCTGGACGGCTGGCGCATCGACGTCGCGAACATGACGGGGCGCTACCTCGACGAGGACCTGAACGGCGAGGTGCGCCGCATCATCCGCAAGACGATGATCGACGTGAACCCGGACACGCTGCTGTTGGGGGAGTCGACGAACGACGCAGCGAGCGACTTTCAGGGTGACGCGTGGCACGGCGCGATGACGTACACGAACTTCACCCGGCCGATCTGGGGTTGGCTCTCGTATGAGCAGCGCGAGTCGAGCTACTTCGGGCTGCCGTTTGGCACGATCCCGACCTACACGGGCGTCGAGGTTTTCAACGCACACCGCCAGTTCGCGGCCGGGTTCCCGTGGCGGGTTCGCCTGCACAACATGAACGCGCTCGACACGCACGACACCCCGCGGTTCCTTACTCACGCTCGTCCAGGCACGGTGGAGGTCGCGCTCGGGATGTCGGTCACGATGCCGGGCATCCCCGTCGTCTTCGCCGGTGACGAGTTCGGTCTCGTCGGCGACGACGGCGAGCAGTCGCGCACCCCGATTCCGTGGGACGGGATGGATGCCGCTGCCTCGACAATCTCGCTCTACACCGAGCTCATCCACCTGCGCCGAGAGCACGAGGTGTTGAACACCGGCGGAATTCGCGCGCTGCACGCATCCGACGAGGTGCTGGTCTACGTGCGCGAGAGCGCTGCCGAGTGCATCTTGCTGGTCGCGGCGCGGAGTGACTACGAGTTATCGCTGGAGGCCAATGCGGTTGCTGGTCCACACCTGCGGCTATTCGGGCCCGGCGAAGCCGACTTCGATCCCGCGATCGGCCTGGTGTTGCGCGGTAAGGGCCCATCGTTCACGGCGTGGTCGATGCCGGGCATCACGTTGCCGCCCTTCTCGCCCGAAGGCACCGTGCTGGAGCTCGAGCACTAGTTGCCCGGTCGCTGAGCCGGTCGCTGAGGTTCTCGAAGGGCGCAACCGCTGGCGCCCTGTCGGTGCCCGGGTGTTGCATGGAGGGATGGCAGGGAAACTCGGCAACATCACCTTCGACTGTGCAGACCCGACTGCGCTCGCGACCTTCTGGGCGGATGTTTTCGGCTACCCGCATCCGGAATGGCCGCCCGCTTTGAAGGCCGAACTGCTAGCGGGCGGTCTCACCGAGGAGGATCTCGCCAACAAGAGTGCGATCGAGGACCCATCCGGTGTTGGCCCGCGACTGTTCTTCCAGCGGGTGCCGGAGGGAAAGACGGCGAAGAACCGGATGCACATTGACCTTCGCGCGACTCCAGGTCGTCATCCCACTGACGAAGAGCTGGCGGCCGAGAGGGATCGAATTGTGGCGTTGGGTGCGACAGTCCTGGTCGACTACGACGACAGCTGGGGCCCGGTTCGGGAGCACCATTTCGTCATGCAGGACCCGGAGGGCAACGAGTTCTGCATCGACTGAGGCGTGCGTAACCCACCGTCGGCGGATGCTAGTCTCTTACGGTGCCAAAACGGTGCTGCGCTTTCGCGCGGGCCGATTTGTGCGCCCCCTTAGCTCATTGGTAGAGCACTTCCTTGGTAAGGAAGAGGTAGTGGGTCCGATTCCCACAGGGGGCTCTCGCCTCCGGACAAAATCCGGTGGCGTCCCGGCGGGGTAGCTCAGGTGGTTAGAGCACACGGCTCATAATCGTGGTGTCGCGGGTTCGAGTCCCGCCCTCGCTACCAATGAAAAACGCCCTGCGAAAGCGGGGCATTTTTCATTGGTACCGCGGTCGGATCGAGAAGCCGTTCTGGCGTGGGGCCCCGGATGCGCAGTCCGAAATCTCGCGCAGCGATATTTCGGCGGCACATCTGGGGAGTCGAGTCCCGCCCTCGCTACAACCTTCGAACCGGGCGTGCGAGCTGCCTGTGCGGACTCTCATTTCTCGCTGCCGTTTCCCCCGCGGTTGTCGACTTACGGCGAATACGCTGGCGTGCGTGGCTAGTCGGGCATCCATCAGGGTTCGCGTGGCCGCGGCAGTGCTGGTCGGCACGCTCGCCATCGCAGTGGCTGCAGCGTTCAGCTCAGTTTCCGCAGCGGCATTGCGGAGGCCTTCGCCGTCGGCAACCCGTTCGACGGCAGAGTCTTCCCGCATTGTGCGAGAGCACTTTCGTCTGGATAGTTCAGCTCATCACCCGATTTCGCCTAACGTCGACAACTACGCGGCCCGCACGCACCAGTCCAGCCCACTGCTGCTGTTCCTTGCAGCGACGGGACATCGTCCCTCCCAGTACCGCGACTTCCTTACCGTGGCGCGCGACAGCGGCTATCACGTTCTGGCGCTCGACTATTGGAACACCGGCATGTCTGTCGAGCGGACGTGCGCGATGAACGCTGCGTGTTATACGGAAGTGCAACGCAACCGACTCGACGGATCTGATCCGACCGCGTTCAGTTCGGTCAACCCGGCCAACTCCATCATCGGAAGGCTTCGGGATTCGCTGCGTCATCTTCAGACAGTTGACCCGGGAGGTCGCTGGCAGCAGTACCAGTCGGGCGGCACGATCGACTGGGCGAACATCGTCATTGCCGGACATTCGCAGGGTGGCGGCGAGGCCGCCTACATCTCGCACCTTCACGCGGTGCGTGGAGTTCTGATGTTTTCGTCCCCTGTCGAAAGTGACCACGGGGTTCAGGCGTCGTGGATGTCGTCGCGGGGCGCGACTCCCGCATCCCGGATGTACGGATTCGATGATTCGGGCGATATCTTCAACGCTCGGGTCGTGGCCTCGTGGAACGCGCTGGGAATGGGTGCGTTCGGTGCGGTCGCGAACGCGGGTACTGCGATCCCCGCCGGCTCGCATGAAATCGTGAGCTATCGCCCTCTCGGGACACCCGGAGAGGCCCACGTCCACAACATCACCGATGGCGTCCCGCTCATCAACGGCAAGCCGGTGTTCGCGGCCGTGTGGAAGTGGATGCTGGAGCAGCCGTACCGGGGGAACGGTCAGAATACGCATAGAGACCGCACAGCAACTGGCGGCTCCACTCCGGGGCGCGAAACGTAAAGTAGAGGGGTGAACGCTGATCGGGATCATGAATCCTTGGCGACACTCATCGAGCAGCGCGCGACGAGCAGCCCGTCCGCTGTGTATCTCGAAGACGCGCGTTCCGACAGGAAGATCACCTACGCAGAGCTTGCCCGAGCAGTGTCCGTGTGGCACGCGTTCTTCCATTCCGTGGACCTCGCCCCGGCTGCTCCCGTGATAGTCGCGGTGAAAGATCCCCTCGGGTTTGCCGTCGTCCACCTCGCCGTCATCGCGAGCGGTCGCCGATCGATACCGATCAATCCGGAGTTGCCGGACGGGGAACCGTCGCGGAGCGCCGCGTTGATTGGCGGGTCCCCGCTGGTTGTGGTCAGCAGTCAAGACCGGGAACGCGGCCTCGATCTTTCGGTTGCCGTGATCGAGGAACGCACCTTTGAGCCGGGTGACTTTCGCGTCTCCGAATCGTCCGTCACCGCTCTTGGACCGATCGCGGGCGGCTCGGCCGGGGGCGCAGCTGTGCTGTTCACGTCGGGTTCTACTGGAACGCCGAAGGGAGTGGAACTCTCCGAGCGCCAGTTGCTCGTGGTTGCCCGGGCGGTTGCCCGAAACAACCAACTGACTTCCGACGACCGCGGGTTCAATTCGCTTCCGTTGTTTCACATCAACGCCGAAGTCGTCGGGCTGCTTTCGACCTTGGTCGCGGGGGCAACCCTGGTTCTGGATGCCTCGTTTCACCGAACGGGGTTCTGGGAGCTCATCTCGAAACGCCGGATAACCTGGCTGAACGCCGTGCCCGCCATTCTCGCTGTGCTCACTCGCACCGGCGACCACCTTCCACAAACCGGGCTTCGGTTCATCCGGTCGGCGTCCGCGCCGCTGCCCGACGCCGTGCGCATCGCGCTTGGCGACATTCCTCTCGTCATTAGCTGGGGGATGACCGAGGCCGCGAGCCAGATCACGGCGACGCCAGTCGGAGACGTGACACATGCCGGTTCTGTTGGGCGTCCGCTTGATTCCGAGGTGGTTGTTCGTGACCCGAGCGGCGCGACCCTGCCGGTGGGTGAGGTTGGGACCTTGTGGATTCGTGGCGCCGGAATAATTCGCCGCTACCTGTTCGATCGGAACTCCGAACGGTTCGATCCTGACGGCTGGCTGGACAGCGGGGATCTTGGGCACATCGACGATGACGGCTTTGTCTACCTGGCTGGTCGCTCCGACGACGTCATCAACCGCGGTGGCGAGAAGGTGTACCCCGCAGAGGTCGAAGAAGTTCTGCTTGGAGACCCGCGGGTGCTGGAGGCAGTCGTCGTCGCCCGCGCGGACGACGTTCTCGGCTCTGTTCCCGTGGCGTATGTGATCCCAGCCGCCGAT
>DASXNG010000014.1:0-4215 GCA_036495225.1 Galbitalea sp. | reverse complement strand
GTTGCAATATCCGCCGAGCGGTTATCGGCCCATCGAGCGTCGCGTACGCATCGGCCACGGCGACGCGCGGTGGGAGTATGCGTGGACCCAACTGTTCACATGGGGCATGCAGCGGCTGTCTGGGATGCGCGTCGAGCTCAGCGAAACGCCGGGTCAGGTCACCGCGCTCACTTACACGCCGGTCGGGTTCGACTCCGACGGTAACCCAGTCACTCCTGCCACGGTCGATGAGCACGGCGAAGCACTATTTGGGCCAGATGGCACACCCTTTCTGAGACCTGGTGACACGGCCAATCTGGTGATTCCTTTTGGTCCGCTGCACGTTGGCGCACCGGTGCGGATCGTCTACGTGATCGACCGCCCCGATCGCAAGGGATTCGCGTACGGCACCCTGCCCGGACATCCTGAGAGCGGCGAGGAAGCGTGGATCGTCAACCAGACCGAGGATGGCTCGGTCTGGCTCACCATCCGCGCGATCTCGAGGCCGTCGAACGGCTGGTGGTGGCTGGTCTATCCCGTGCTCAGGTACGCGCAGTCGTTGTACACCCGCCGGTACGAGCGCGCGCTCGCCGGCCCCATCCCGGAGTAATCGTGCCAAGCGCTCTTCCCCTTGCCGACCCGGCACCGCTCGACGGGTTGCTGCCTCACTCGGTGACGGATGGCGCGGCCTCCCGTAACTTCGGCGTCTACATCCACGTGCCGTTCTGTCGGGTGCGCTGCGGGTACTGCGACTTCAACACCTACACCTCAGACGAACTGCGCGGCGCTCGCCGCGACGACTACGCGAGCCAGGCCATTGCGGAGATCGGCCTGGCAGAGAACGTGCTGACTTCTGTCGGTCTTCCGGAGCGTCCGGTTTCGACCGTGTTCTTCGGCGGCGGCACTCCCACTCTTCTGCCGGCGTCAGATCTGGCTGCGATGCTCGCGGCAGTCCGAAACACGTGGGGTTTGGCGCGCGGCGCCGAGGTTACGACCGAAGCCAACCCGGACTCGGTCGACGCCGCATATCTTCTGGCGCTGAAGGATGCCGGGTTCACGCGCATCTCGTTCGGGATGCAGTCAGCCGTGCCGCATGTGCTCGCGACGTTGGAGCGCACGCATGACCCGGAGCGGATTCCGCTCGTCGTGCAATGGGCGCGTGAGGCCGGGCTCGACGTCAGTCTCGACCTGATTTACGGCACACCGGGGGAGAGCCTCGATGACTGGCGAAGATCGCTCGAGCACGCGATCGCGCAGCAACCCGATCACGTCTCTGCCTACGCGCTGATCGTTGAGGACGGCACGAAGCTCGCGCGCCAGATCCGTCGCGGCGAGGTCGCCGAACCAGACGATGACCTCGAAGCCGACATGTACGAACTGGCTGACAACCTGCTCGGCGCCGCGGGTTACGACTGGTACGAGGTGAGCAACTGGGCCCGCCCTTCCGGCTCGGTCCCTGAGTTCATCGAAGGACCGGAGGCAAACCTCGACTTCGCCGAGCACCGCTCACGGCACAACCTCGCCTACTGGCAGGGCCACGACTGGTGGGGCGTCGGTCCAGGCGCGCACAGTCACATTGGCGGCGTGCGCTGGTGGAACGTCAAACACCCCGCCGCCTACGCCGATCGAATTGCGGCCGGGCATTCGCCGGCCGCCGGGCGGGAGACACTCGACGACGAGACGCGTCGAGTTGAGCGCGTCCTACTCGCCACACGGGTCCGTGACGGTTTGCCGATTGGCGAGCTCACGGCATCCGGTCGCACCGCTGTCGCGTCGCTCATCGCCGACGAACTGGTCGACCCGGCCGCCGCGTTCGCCGGCACGATTCGCTTGACCGTTCGTGGTCGTCTGCTCGCCGACGCCGTTGTGCGAAGACTGCTCGCTGACTAGGCGCCCTGCCTGACCCACCGGAAGTTGACCGGGTACCGATAACTTCCACCGTCTTTGGTCTTCACGAACGCGACGATCGACAGCACGACGTTGATCAGATAGATCATCCAGAGGACGCTCGAGACGACGAACGAGCCGAGAACGTCAAAGGCCAGGCTCGCGAAGATGCCGATGACCGCGACACCGATGTAGATCGGAAGCCAGGTGAGCTGCCAGCCGAGCGCCTCGGTCGCCTCGCTGGCTACCTTCGCGCTGCGCTGGCGCAATACCAGATAGATGAATAGCGAAGGCAGAAACCCAACGACGCCGCCCAGGTGGGCGAATGCTGCCCACTGCTCGGCATCATGGGCGGACAGCGGTGGCGCAGTGGTTCTAATTGGGTCGATGTTGGGCTCTGGTTCGGCGCTCTGGAGTGGATCGGTCATTCGGGTTTCCTATGGCTCGGGGCGTTAACGACGGAGGGCCGGGTCGCCCCGGCCCTCCAAACGGAATGTGTTACTTGATCCAGCGGATGTTGAACGGGTAACGGTAAGGGTTACCGGTGTTGCTGACGGCGAGGCCACCGATGATCGCAAAGATCAGGTTCACGATGAGCACCGCGAGCGCGAGCAAGGAGAACAACAGCCCGATGATCGGAATGATGTTCAGGATGATCAGGATGATGTACGCGCCCGTTGCGTTGATCGTCCAGTTCAGGTTCTCCTTGCTCTGCTCCTTGATCTTCGGTCCGCGGTTGCCGAACGCGAAGTAGAAGATCAGGGCGGGGATGAGCAGGATGATGTTCAGGAATGTGGCCAGGGTCGAGTACTGCTTGTCCTCTGCTTCAGTGAAGGGGGCAGCGCCAGCCGGCTGGGGAGTTGGGTCAGTCATGATGTATTGCCTTTCGATGTTCGGGGAACCTTTCCCCGGGTGCTGAAGGAAGTGCATGGCTTGAAGCTTCGCGTTGCCCCGGGATGGGCCGCGGTAGCACAGACACAAGCTAGCGCTCTCGTGCACCTGCGTGCAATGAATATCACCCGGTATTTCAAGATAGAATTGGCAGTCACAACCGGGGAGTGCTAAGGCGTAGGGAGGCTGCACGATGGTTTCAGGTCGCAGCCTCGACGTCCTTCGTGTCATCGTGCAGGACTATGTCGCCTCGCGCGAACCGGTCGGTTCGAAGTCGATCGTTGAGCGTCATGCATTCGGCGTGTCGGCGGCGACGATTCGCAACGACATGGCCCTCCTCGAAGAGGAAGAACTCATCGCGGCGCCCCACACCTCCTCCGGCCGGGTGCCGACAGACAAGGGATACCGCGTCTTCGTCGACCAGCTCGCGGACCTTCGACCGCTCACTCCCGCGCAGCGGCACGCGATCGACACCTTTCTGAGCACATCCAACGACTTGGATGACATGCTGGTGCGCACTGTCCGATTGCTATCTCAGCTGACGCACCAGGTCGCGCTCGTCCAGTACCCCCTCCTCTCGAAGTCGCGGGTGCGACACGTCGAGTTGGTTCCGCTCTCGAACACGCGTGTCATGAGCGTGTTCATCACCGACACCGGCCGAGTCGAGCAACGTGTCCTCGATGTGCAGAGTCCCATCGACGAGGTGTTTCTGGCTGAGGTGCGAGCGCGCATCAACGCGGCTGTCGGAGGGCTTGGGCTTGCGGACGCCACGGCGACCCTCGCCACGTTCGCCGACCTGTTTCCGGCGGAGCGGCATCCATTGGTGAAGCAGATCACCTCGAGCCTCATCGAGCAGGTTGGCGCGAATCGGCAGGACAGACTGGTCATGGCGGGCACCGCGAACCTCGTGCGCACCGAGGAGGACTTCTCTGGGAGCATCTTCCCCGTACTCGAGGCCATCGAGGAGCAAGTCACGCTGCTCAAGCTCTTCAGCGAAATGACTGCCGACCAGAACGGGGTCACTGCGAGCATCGGTCGCGAGAATGCGGAATTTGGACTCGGCGAAATCTCTGTAGTGTCGAGCGGCTACGCCGCATCCGGTTCGGCCGTGGCGCGTCTCGGTGTTCTCGGGCCGCTTCGCATGGACTACTCGAACAATATGGCTGCGGTGCGCGCTGTCGCCCGCTACCTGACCAGGATTCTCGGCGATGAGTCGAGCTGAAAAGAACGAAGTGCACGAGGAATAAGTGGCAGATCACTATGAAGTACTGGGTGTCGATCGCAACGCGAGCGCGGACGACATTAAGAAGGCCTATCGCAGGCTCGCGCGTGAGCTCCATCCGGACGTAAACCCTTCGCCCGGAGCATCCGACCAGTTCAAACTGGTGACGCACGCCTACGACGTTCTCAGTGATCCCGATCAGCGCCAGCAGTACGACCTCGGCGGGGCGGGGCAGT
>DASXNG010000013.1:0-6292 GCA_036495225.1 Galbitalea sp. | reverse complement strand
TCGTATGTTCGCCTCGAGATCGCATTCCATCAAATGTCTTCGTGTCCAGCGCTAGCTGCGAATCTGTGTCCCACGAGGCAAGCCGTTCGACTCCCACTCCCCCGTCGTGTGCGATTAGGTCGGAGGCCGCCAGGTACCCAGCAAAGCTCTTCTCCGCCGCCGCCAGCGCGTCCGCATCCGTCGCGAACACGGGCTTCATGGTCGCGGGAGCCGTCGGGATCACCCGCGCAGCGGGTTGGGCGCATCCGCCGAGGAGCAGTGCGGCGGCGGCAACGATCGCGAGGCCGGCAACTCTCCGCGACATCCGCATGATCAGAAATTAGCTCAGTATCCGGCGCGGTGTCGCCAAGTTTCCACAACTGATTGCTTGCGCGATAAGTTGGCGAGATGGCGGTCAGCGGTTCCTGGGAGCGGGCAGCGCGCGGAGCAATGCTGCTCGGTGCTGACGGTGAGTTGCGCCCAACGATTTTCGCGGAGATGTCCGCACTTGCGGCGTCGACCGGGGCGATCAACCTGGGTCAGGGTTTCCCCGACGAGGACGGTCCGCCCGAGGTACTCGAAGCCGCGCGGCAGGCCATCACAGACGGTGTCAACCAGTACCCGCCTGGCCGCGGCATGCCCGTGTTGCGTGAGGCTATTTCCGCACATCAGAACCGTTTCTACGGCCTCGAATTCGACCCCGACGCGGAAGTGCTCGTGACTGCCGGCGCTACGGAGGCGTTGACCGCCACGATCCTGGCGCTCACGGAGGAGGGCGACGAGGTCGTCGTCTTCGAGCCGTTCTACGACTCCTATGCCGCGATCGTCGCTCTGTCGAAGGCGAAGCTCGTGACGGTGCCGCTGCGTCCTCCGGAGTTTCGACCGGACCTCGATGCGCTCCGTGACGCCGTCACCGATCGCACTCGACTCATCATCGTGAACGATCCGCACAATCCGACGGGAACGGTCTTAGAACTCGAAGCACTCGAACTCATCGTTGACCTCGCGACGCGGCACGACGCCATCATCGTCACCGATGAGGTTTACGAGCACCTGACCTTCGGCGACCCGCACATCCCGATTGCGACACTGCCGGGCGCACGCGACCGCACGGTTTCGATCTCGAGCGGCGGAAAGACGTTCAGCGCAACAGGCTGGAAGATCGGCTGGATCACAGCGAACGCCGACTTCATCGGACCCATCCTCGCTGTCAAACAGTTTCTGACCTACGTCAACGGCGCTCCATTCCAGCCAGCGATCGCCGTTGGCCTGGGCCTGCCAGAGTCATACTTTCTGCACGCCGCCTCCGCGCTGCGGGGAAAACGCGACCTGCTCGGCGCGGGGCTGTCGCGCGCGGGTTTCACGGTCACGAATCCGCAGGGCGGCTACTTCATCATCGCGGATTCGTCGCCACTCGGCATTTCGGATGCCGCGGACTTCTGCCGCAGGCTCCCCTCCCTCGCCGGCGTGGTCGGCGTTCCGGTGACGGCTTTCGTCCACGAAGAGCACGCTGCGCCGTACTCATCGCTCGTTCGGTTCGCCTACTGCAAGAAGCTCGACCTGCTGGAGCGAGCCAGCCAGCAGTTGCTCGCGCTCCGCTGACATCCGCCGCCTCGTCAAACTGCGGGTTTGTTGGCGAACTGAGTCGAATCACGACCACCGGGCCAACAAACGCTTAGATCGACGGGTACCAGACCGATGGCGGAGGCGACGCCGACGGTCGGGCCCGCGTGACGGTGGTCGCACCAGCCGAAACACCCGCCCCGGTCAGCGGCAGGGTCACGCTGAACTGCGTGCCAACGCCCTCCTCGCTCCGCACGCCCAGCTCGCCGTGATGTGCCGTCACGATGGCCTTCGAGATCGTGAGTCCAAGTCCGACCCCTGGCACGGCGTTACGCGTCGCAGTGGTCGCCCTGAAGAATCGGGAGAACAGCTGGTCGAGTTCCGACGCGGCGATGCCCATGCCCGTATCCCGAACCGTGATCACGGCATCAGAGTCGCTCTTCGACAGCGAAACCGTGACCGTGCCACCGCGCGGGGTGAACTTGATCGCGTTGGAAATGAGGTTGTCGCAGACCTGCCCGAGACGCAACGGGTCGCCGACCGTGACGAGACCGTCCGCGAGTATCTCTTCGACCATCGTGATTCCGGCGGCAGTCGCGACCGGTCGCGCCGACTCAACCGTGGCGGCCACGATCTGGTCCAGCTCGACGTCCTTGAGGTCGAGTGGGAACTTGCCAGACTCGACCTGTGCGGTAAAAAGCAGATCTCCGACCAGGCGCAGCAAGCGGTGCGCATTGCGCTCCGCGACCGCCAGGAATTGCTCCTGCTCCTCCGATAGAGGGTGCTCCTCGTCGTCTTTCATGAGCTCGAGATATCCGAGAATCGAGCTCAGCGGGGTGCGCAACTCGTGCGAGATGAGCCCCACGAACTCGTCCTTGAGGCGCGAGACCTCGCGCTCCTTCGTCACATCTGTCGCCACGAAAAGGTACCCGACGATCTCACCGTCCTCGTCCACGCGCCGGGTGACAGTGAGTGATACCGGGATCTGCGTGCCGTCCGTACTGACGTACGTCCAGTCCCGCGACTCCACTTCGCCAAGGCGCGCGTTCTCCACGAGCGCCGAAAAGCCCGGGTTGAGGACGGTCTCACCCGGCGGATAGTTGAGTTCGCGAGCACGCTGTTCGAGTTCTTCCTGTAAGTGAAAATCCAGAACGTAGCGCTTGCCCTGCGTTTGATCGGGCGTGAGCCCCAGCATCCTTGACGCGCCCTGGTTCCAGGCGTCGATGAGGCCCGTCGTGTCGGTACCAATGACCGACTGCACCGTGACGGCCCCCCACACACTGCGCAGCAGGCGATCCGTCGCGCGATATCTCACCTCGCTCTCTTCGAGCTGGCTCGCGTACTCAAACGTGCGCTGCAGCATCTTCTCCTTCTCCTGGGCGAGCGCGTTGATCGAGTCGACCTGGACACGGCTTTGGCGGGTGAGTTCGTTGATGATGGCAGCAGCGAAGAGGTAGACGATGGGCGCGAAGATCCCCCGCGCAACGTCACTCCCCGTCTCCAGAGGGCTGACCCCAAAAACAAACGGAAGCATCACAGCGATGAACGACCCGATTGCCGCGAGCACGACGTAGCCGCGGCCCTTTTCGCCGGCGACCCAAATGACCGGCAGGATCACCATCGCACCGAACACCGAGACGCTGCTTCCCGTGCCTGCGCGGAACAAGCCAATCGCAACAAAGTCGATAATCGGAACGAGGATGCTCCACCGCTCGTACTTTGCGGAGAAGCTCAACGACGCTGCAAGGATCGTCGCGCCGACCAGGACCGCGACACCAGTGATCACTAGACCGATGTTTGTGACAGTAACCTCTGGCACGACCGCGAGGATGACCAGAGCGATCACGAACGCCACTACGAGCGGCAGTTGTTTGAGCGCAGGCGATGGATGATCGACGACAAGGTACGACATCACGCGTGAGTAGAACGACTTCATTCTGACCCCTCCGGGAACTGCGCCGACAGCCTCGCCGTGAGATCCCGCGGGCTGAAGGGCTTGCTGAGATAGTCGGCAGCGCCGGACTCCAGACCAGCACGAACGGATGCCTCGTCGGCTGACGCCGAGACCAGCAGGATGCGTACGCTCGCGAGCGTGACATCCGCTCGCACGATGCGACAGATTTCGACACCGGTCAGTCCTGGCATCGCGACATCCAGAATGGCCAGGTCGGGTAGCCGATCGCGAATCGCCTCGAGCGCCGCATCGCCGTCGGATACGGACGCCAGCACGTCGAGCCCCGCCTTGCGCGCGGCAATCGTCACGAGACCGCGGATGTCCGCGTCATCGTCGGCGATGACGACTCTCGCACTCACGGCGCAGTCCACCTCGGAACGCAGTCCTCGAGTACGTGGATGAGCTGCGCTGGAGTGAACGGCTTGGGGAGAGTCGCCTGTGCGTCGGGGTAGCGGAAAACGAGGTCGATGACGGCAAGCTCCGGAGCACGTCCGGTCACAAGAAGAACACCTGCCTCACCACCACGAGAGCAGCGACGAGCGCGACGGCGATGAGACCGCGCAGAACGAGCACGCGCTCGGCCTTGCGATTGTCCTCGATCTCCTGCCTCAGAAAGGCGTCGCCCGGATTCCTGCCCGTTAGCGGCAGAACATCCACCTTGCCCGCGTTGCTGCCCTCGTTCGCGTGCTTCAGTTCGACCACCGGTTCGTGTTTCACCCGACGACCCTCCCGATCTTCTCGGTCTTGTCCCACTTCGCATCTGCGTGTCGGGCTTCTTTGACGTACGAGTCAATGGTGATCGCACAGAGCAGCGGACCGTATCCCACGAGGTAGATGAGGAGTGGCGACAGGAATCCGCCAATCCAGGTCTTCTCGACCAGTTTGGCTATCCAAGCGCCGAGCATCGCGAGAGTGATCCACGCGTACACGAACAGGGTCCAGATTTCGAGCGCGGTTGCGGAGGGGGTCCAGCCGAGGGCCTCCGGAATCCGTTGTTCGATCAGGTTCGGGAAGAAGGCTGTGATCATCACCACGATCGAGATCAGCCCGGGAAATAGGACGGCTTCGCGCCAGCTTCGCGCGCCCGTCTTGCCGTCCAGCTGCACGGCAAGCGCGATCGAATACACGTAGGTTGCTGCGGCGAGCGCCCACGTCGCGCGAAAGACGATCGTGGCGGACGACGAATGAAGAAAATAAAGCCCGATGAGGCCAACCGAGGACAGAACCATCGCGACCGGAAGCAGGAAAATGCTGAACCAGAAGAGCCCAAACGAGAACGAACCGAGCCGGTGCTTCGTGCTCGGCCGGAACCACACCTTGCGAAAACGCCGGGTGACGTAGACGTTGCCGCGTGCCCAGCGCAACCTCTGCTTCCACAGGTCGGCAATCTTGCGCGGTTCCTCGGCGAGAACGACGGCGTGCGGTTCGAAGACAACCCTGCGGCCGCCCAGCTGCGTCTTGAAGGTTGTGACCGTGTCTTCGGCAAGCGACGACGTGTCAATCTCGCCACCGATATCGATGAGATTCTCGCGGGAGTGGAGCTGCGCCCCACCGGCGAGACAGGCCAACGCTCCGAGCACGTTCTGCGCGCGACGAGCGGCGACCTGGGAGAGCACGTATTCCATGCCGATGAAACGGGTGAGGTAGTTCTTGTCTGCGCTGCCCTCCGCGATGTATGCGGTCACTGCGCCGACGCGCGGGTCCCCCAGGTGGCGTGTCAGCCTGCGGAGGGAATTCGGCAGGAAGATGACGTCTGCGTCCATGATCAGGAGCGCCTGCATCCAGTCATCCTGAAGAACGATTCTGATGCCGTGATTGAGGGTGTGCGCCTTGCCCTCTCCGCCCTTCTCTCGACGCAGGTGGAAGACGTTGCCGGGGTATTGCGCGGCCTTCGCCTGCACGACCTGTGGTGTCGAGTCGGTGCTTGCGTCGTCGACCACGTAGATCCGGAGGTTCTCCCGCGGATATTCCAACGCCATCAGCCGATCAATCGATTCGCCAATCACCGCGGCCTCGTTCCAGGCCGGAACGATGATCGCGACACGGGGCAGGTACGGTCGCGCGCGCTTGTAATGGTTGAAAAACGCGTGGAAGGGAATTGCCAGAAACTGGTAAGCGGTCGCGAGGATGGGCACAGCCCCGATCGCGACGAAGAGCAACAAGAGTGCGAGTAGCGCGTTGTAGCCGACGGTTGCCCAGTCGACGGAGTTCACGAATCCGCCCCGCTCATGGCCAAAGCGCGGTCAGGATGTCGGTGACACGGTCGTACTCGCCGACCTCGGTCGAGACATGCGCGTCGGTCGACGCGACGAGCGTTGCGCCTGCGGCCACTGCGGCCCGCAGCGATCTCGGCTCCGGACATGCCCACTTCTCGTTGACCTCGATGAGAGTGCCGGTGCTCGCCGCGGCGTTCGCCCATGCCGCGAGCTGGGCGTCGCTGAGGTCGTCCTCCGCCAGCCCAATCTTGGGGAGGATCGAGAAGCAGTGCGCGAGCTGCGTCGTCGGCTGATCGCCAACGCGTGGGACGGACTCCATGGCTGCGATGAGCGCACAGATCAGAAGCTCAAGCGCGTCCGTGGCGAGGAGTCCTGCCGCCATCCGCTCTCTCGTTTCGTCCGGAGTCCAGGCGCCATCGGTGCCCGGAAACTGGTGGTCGGCGATCACGATCGCGTCGACGCCGCCAGGACCGACTACGAGATCCGGCGGGATGTCGAGCTCGCCGAGGGCATTGAGCATCTTCGCCTCAACGCCCGTGCGCACGGTGAGCCCGTTGTGACGCGGCGCCCGCGCGACTTC
>DASXNG010000012.1:0-16849 GCA_036495225.1 Galbitalea sp. | reverse complement strand
GTCACCGTCGACTTCTGCTGCGTGACGGCCTTGGTGAGCGCGTCGAGTTCCGCCTGCATCCAGCTCTGATAGGTGTATCCGTCAGTCGGCATCGTTTCGTACACGCCCACCACCGGGATGTGGTGCTCACGCGCCAGCTGCAGGTAGGTGGCAGTGATCGAGTCAGTCACCTGGCGGTTGTAGAGGAAGACGTCCACCTTGTTGTTCGACAGCAGCTTGTCCTGAGTCGAGACGTCCTGTGGCGCCGGGTCGGTGTCGTTCATGATCGCGGCTTGCAACGCCCAAGGTGTGAGGACCTTCGCTCCCGCGGCCTCGAGCATGTAGTCGGCAACCGGCTCGGTGGTCGCGACGGGTGTGTCGGGGTGTCCTGCGCTGAAGGCGGCGAGCGCATCGCTCCATTTCGCTACGGCCGCATCGAAGGTCGCGAGGTTCTTCTTGAAGTACCCGGCGTGCTCCGGCTGCAGCTTGCTGAACTCCGCGCTGAGCTGCGCTGCAACCGCAGGCATGGTCTTCGGTGAGTACCAGAGGTGCGGGTTAGCGGTCGAGTCCGGCAGTCCGAGCACGTTCTGTGCAGAGATCACGACGCGGTTCGCGTTGGGGGTTGCGGCCTCGATCTTTGACATGAAGCTGTCGTAGCCGAGCCCGTTCTGCACCACCACGCTCGCCCGGCTGACCTGGGCGGCCACCTGCGCACTTGCCTCGAACGTGTGCGGATCGGTGTTCGGATTGCTCATCACTGATGTCGCCGAGACGTACTCGCCGCCGATCTGCTCGATCACGCTCGTGTACTGGTTCTCGGCGCCCACTGCAACGATCGTGGCTGCTCCGGCTGTCGGTTGTTCCTCGGCGCACCCACTCGCGACTAGTGCTACGGCGAGCGCCACCACCAAGCTCGTGGTACTGATAATCATTCTCATCAAGAAGTAAGAATGCCACGCGCATCCCCGTACCGCAAATCACGGCCGTGTTAGTCGAGGAGGAGTGCCGGCTCTTCGATGATGGAGGCGACATCCGCAACGAAACGGCTCGCGACATCGCCGTCGACGATCCGATGGTCGAAGCTTCCCGCCACAGTCGTGACAAATCGCGAACGCACCTCGCCATCGACGATCCACGGCTTCTGCTTGATCGTGCCCATCGCGAGGATCGCGGCCTCGCCCGGGTTCAGGATGGGCGTGCCGGTGTCCATGCCGAACGAACCGACGTTGGTGATCGTGATCGTGCCGTTCGCCATCTCGGCTGGCTGGGTCTTGCCGTCGCGGGCGGTGATGGTCAGCTGCTCGAGCGCCTGGGCGAGTTGGAGCAGCGACAGTTCCTGGGCGTCCTTGACGTTGGGCACGAGCAGACCACGAGGCGTCGCAGCGGCAATGCCGAGGTTCACGTAGTGGTGCACCGTGATCTCCTGGTCGCTCCACGACGAATTCACCGTGGGGTTGCGGCGCACGGCCCAGATCAGGGCCTTCGCGACGATGAGAAGCGGGGAGACGCGGATGCCGGCGAAGTCGGGCGACGCCTTCAGTCGCTTCACGAACTCCATGGTTCGCGTCGCGTCGATGTCCACGAACACGCTCACGTGCGGCGCCGTGAACGCACTCTGCACCATCGCGGTAGCGATCGCCTTGCGAACACCCTTGACCGGGATGATCTCCTCGCGCTCCGGCGACCACTCCGGCGTCTCAATGTTGCGGAACACGCTGGCCTGCTTGGCCTGGCGGATGACATCGTCACGAGTGATCTCACCGGCGAGGCCGGTCGCCACCACCTCGCTGAGGTCTACGCCGAGGTCTTTGGCCAACTTGCGAATTGGCGGTTTTGCGATGACGGCGGATGCCGCTGCCGCGGGAACCGAGGCCGGTCGCGGAGCCGCCGCCGTGGCGGCGACCGCTGCACCAGCCGGCTCGGACCTGCGCCGCCTCGTGCCGGCGTGCCCCTTGCTTCCGTAGCCGACGAGCGTCGCGGGCGCAGCCTCTTCAGCGGTGATGCTTGCGGCGGTGTCGACGACGGCCGCAGTTACGCCAGAGGGCGCCGCAGCGGTCGGCGCGACCGGCGGCGCGCCATTGGTGCCAACGGAAATGATCGGCGTTCCGACATCCACGGTCTGGCCTTCTTCGACCAACAGCGCCGAGACGGTTCCGGCGAAAGGTGATGGCAACTCGACGAGCGACTTCGCGGTCTCGATCTCGACCAGGACCTGGTTGATCGCGACAGTGTCACCCGGTGCGACCTTCCAGGACACGATCTCCGCCTCGGTCAGACCCTCGCCTACGTCCGGGAGTAGAAACTCTGAATCAGCCATGATGTGTCCTTTTCCTAATACGCGAGTGCGCGATCGACGGCCTCAAGCACACGGTCGGCGTCGGGTAGGTAGGTGGTCTCGAGCTTGGCTGGCGGGAACGGCGTATCAAAGCCCGACACGCGCAGCACGGGAGACTCGAGCGAGTAGAACGCCTTCTCCGTAACCGTCGCCGCTATCTCGGACCCGACGCTCACGAAACCCGGGGCCTCCTGCGCGATAACGAGACGACCGGTCTTGCGAACGGATGTCAGGATCGGCTCGTAATCGATCGGGGAGATCGAGCGCAGGTCGAGCACCTCAACGCTCGTGCCCTCCTCCGCCGCGATCTCTGCGGCCTGAAGCAGCACGGTGACCATCGCTCCGTGACCGAGCAGCGTAACCTCGGAGCCTTCGCGGGCGACACTCGTCGAATGGAGCGTCGCCCCCCGCGTAGACAGGTCGACGTCGCCCTTCGGCCAATAGCGGCTCTTCGGTTCCATGAAAATGACCGGGTCGTCGCTCTTGATGGCGTCCTGGATCATCCAGTACGCGTCGTGCGGGGTTGATGGGCTGACCACCCGCAGGCCCGCGGTGTGCGCGAAGTAGGCCTCAGGGCTCTCCTGGTGATGCTCGACCGCACCGATGTGCCCGCCGTATGGGATTCGGATGACGACGGGCATGGAGAGGGATCCCTCGTGGCGGTTCGTCATCTTTGCGAGCTGCGAGGTGATCTGGTCGAAGGCGGGGTAGACGAATCCGTCGAACTGGATCTCGCACACCGGGCGGTAACCCCGCATCGCGAGACCGATCGCGGTTCCGACGATGCCGGACTCGGCGAGTGGTGTGTCCATGACGCGCAGTTCACCGAACTCGGCCTGGAGCCCCTCGGTCACGCGAAAGACGCCGCCGAGCGGCCCGATGTCTTCGCCCATCAGCAGCACCTTGGGGTCGTCGAGCATCGCCTGGCGCAACCCGGCATTCAGGGCCTTTGCGAGCGGAAGTGACTGCAGCTCGCTCATTCGGCCACCTCGCTCTCGCCGAAAGCCGCCTCATAGCTCGCGAGCCACTCCTGCTGCTCATCCATCAGGGGATGTGGCTCCGAATACACGTTCGTGAACATGCTTTCCATGGAGGGAACACCGAGCGCCAGCGTCCGCTTGCGAATGTCTTCCGCGAAATCGGCAGCTTCGACGTTCAGGTCATTGAAGAACTGGTCGCCTTCGCCGCGCCCGCGAAGGTAAGTCTCGAAGCGAGCGATTGGGTCGAGCGTTCCCCAATAGGCAGTCTCTTCATCGGTGCGGTATTTCGTCGGGTCATCACTCGAGGTGTGAGCACCCATCCGATAGGTCAGCGCCTCGATGAATCGCGGACCGTCGCCGGCCCTCGACTCATCAAGGAACTTGCGGGATGTCGCGTAGCTGATCAGCACGTCGTTGCCGTCGATCTGGATGCCGGGAATACCGAAGCCGCTCGGACGCAGGTACAGCGGTGTGCGCGACTGCTTCGACACCGGCACCGAGATCGCCCACTGGTTGTTTTGCAGGAAGAACAGCTCAGGCGTCTGGTAGCTCGCGGCGAACACGAGTGCCTCATTCACGTCGCCCTGGCTGGTCGACCCGTCGCCGAAGTACGTGATGACCGCTTCATCCGTCTCCGGGTCTCCGGTGCCCGCCTTGCCGTCGAGCGTGATGCCCATCGCATACCCGGTCGCGTGCAGCGTCTGGGACCCGAGAACGAGTGTGTAGATGTGGAAGTTGTTGCGCTCCGCCGCATCCCAGCCACCGTGGGTCAGGCCACGAAGCATGCGGACGATGTCTAGTGCGTCGATCCCGCGGATGATCCCGACAGCGTGCTCGCGGTACGACGGAAAAATGTGGTCCTGTTTGCGCAGAGCGAAACCGGAGCCGACCTGCGCCGCCTCCTGCCCGAGGCTCGGAACCCACAGGCCCATCTGGCCCTGGCGCTGCAGGTTAGTGCCCTCCATGTCGAAGGCTCGCGTGACAACCATGACGCGGTGAAACTCGCGCAGCTGCGCGTCGGTGAGTTGCTCGACGTAAGGGAGGTACTCCGCAGTTGCGTCGCTTTCGACGAGGGAGCCCTCCGGCGAGAGCAGTTGCAGCGTCGCGTCTGTGTAGGACATGAAACCCAATCTAACGTGGCGAATCAGGGCGTCGTTCGGAGGTTATGGATAACCTCCGCCGCCGACCTTAGGAGTTTGTCCACAGACGCGGCCTCGCCGATCGACACCCGAAGGCCGTCGCCAAGCGCTCTCGCAATGATTCCGTTGTCGGCAAAAACTGCTGCTGCTGCCAGTGTTTTGTCGCCCGTCGGCAGCCAGACGAAATTGCCGCTGGGCCGCGGAACATCCCAGCCCTGGTCGACGAGTGAGCGCCACACCTCGTCACGCAGTGACGCTATCCTGCTGACCCGTTCGAGTAGTTGGTCTTCGTGATCCAGTGACGCGATCGCTGCCCTCTGGGCGGGTTCAATGACCGAAAGCGGGATTGCCGCTGCGCGCGCAGCATCCATCACATATTCGGGACCGACCGCGTACCCGATGCGCAGGCCCGCAAGCCCATACGCCTTCGAGAAGGTGCGAAGGACAACGAGGTTGGGGTAGGTGGCAAGCAGTGGTATGCCGCGCACGGCATCCGGATCCGTCACGAACTCGATGTACGCCTCGTCAAGAACGACGAGAACGCTCGAAGGAACGGACGCCATGAATTGCTCGAACTCGTCGCGCGTCACGATCGTGCTCGTCGGATTATTCGGGCTGCAGACGATGACGACCCTCGTGCGGTCGGTTACCGCCGCGGCCATGGCAGGTAGGTCGTGCCGGTGATCGGCCGCGTTGGGCACGGTGACGCTCGTCGCACCCGCGACGGTCACGAGGCCCGGGTACGCCTCGAAGCTTCGCCAGCTGTACAGGACTTCATCGCCCGGTCCGGCTGCGGCGGAGATGAGCTGCGCGAGAACGGAGACGGAACCGGCACCGACCTGGATCTGGTGCTCCGTCACGCCGTAGCGTTCGGCAAGTCGTTGCCGAAGCGACACTGCCGCGCCATCCGGATAGCGGTTGATGGATGACGCCGCAATCGCGTCGAGCACGGCGGGCAGTGGCTCGAACGGGTTCTCGTTCGACGAAAGCTTGAACGCGTCCTCTGCGGCCGGCTTGCCCTGGCGGTACGGCTCGAGCGCCTCAATGTCGGGGCGGAGGCGCACGCGGCTGGAAGTCACGGCAGACAGCCTAATTGGCACACATCAATCGCTGCTGAACGGGCGGGACTGAAAGATAGGGTTGGCACATGCGATTTATCGTTCGACTGCTGATCAATGCTTTCGCACTTTGGGTGACGACCCTCCTCGTGTCTGGCGTCACCGTCGTGGCGTACAACAAGGAGTCTTCGTTCGCCCTCGTGGTCACCTACCTGCTCGTCGCACTGATCTTCGGACTTGTGAACGGGATCGTCGGCACGATTGTCCGAATCGTGGCGTTCCCGCTCTACATCCTGACGCTCGGTCTCATCGCGCTCATCGTGAACGCGCTCCTTCTTCTTCTGGTGGCCTGGATCAGCAGCCTCATCGGGTTCGGTCTCTACATCGACGGCTTCTGGGCCGGGTTCTGGGGAGCGCTCGTGCTCGCCATCGTGAGCTGGATCATGGGCATCATCCTTCGACCCCTCACGACGAGGCCGTAGCCACCTAGGTTCTGGTTGCCACCCAGAGGGTCGACTCGACGTGGTTGGCGTCAGCACCGAATCCGTCAAGGATGTCGCGGATGTTGGCCACTCGAGGATCGGTGGCCGTGTCAGCCCACCTCGCCGTTTGTTCGTAGTACTCGAGGCGATGCGCTGGCACCGCCCACTCTGTCGGTATCGGCTGATGATCGAACACCGGCCTTTCGACGATGACCGCATGCGTATTCGTGTCGTAGCCCCCGAGCGCCGGCACGAGGTCCTCAGAATTGCGCAGGGCGAGAACGGGTACGTGCTGGGGCACCGGGATGGAAGTCGCCGGCGCACCGAACGTCAGCACTCCCTTCACGTCGAACTGCCCGGATGCCGCAACCATGACGGCGATCAGCCCGCCCTGTGAATGACCGTTCAGCACAACGGGCGAGGTCGATGTCACCCCGGCCTGATGCATGGCTTCGATCACAGCGCGATACGAGGCGGGCGAGTTTTGCGCGATCCCCGCAATGTCGCCGGTGAGATCGAATGGCTCGGACCCAGACACGGGCGAGAAATCCTGGGTTCCTGCGATGAACACGTCGAACCTGTCCGCCTGACCTGGAACCGAGTAGCGGTCAATCCTGATCTGCTCGCCGTTGGGGTCACTGTCGGGCGACAGGAACGATTGGGCACGATCGACGAGGCTGGCTGCCGGCTTTCCAAATTCGAAGACACTCGTCTTTTTGACGCTCACGCCAGTCTCGCGAAACAGTCCGAATGCGGACCCAACGGTTTCTATCGCGCCCGCGTCGGTGCGCGGCGTCGTCAGACCGGCGTCATTCGCGCTCATGACGAACTCTGGTGGCACGCCGAGAAGTCCCGCGGCGAAGTCCGGCAAATCGTTCGCCGCTTCGCGAATGATGGCGACGGTCGTGCGATTCGTCAGAATGCGCCCGTGGGTACGAAAGAAGTCACGAAGCTCGTCAGCCGCCGAATTCCCGGTCAGCCACTTCGACAGGAGCACTGTGCCGCCAACTCCCACGAGCAGCGGGAGTCCGAACAGTCGCACGTCCACCCCGAGCAGCCACATCAGCCCCTGGTCGAACTCGTGGGCTACTTTTGCTGCGGCATCACGCGCCAATTGCTCTGCCCGCTCGTAGCGAGCGACGCTCGCGTGAACCGCGTCGTGCAGCGAGCCGGCCGCAGAGGCCGCGCGGAGCACCGCATTTACCGCGTCCTCGAGGCGGCGATGTGCCTCAACCGCAGACGCAGGGGCGCCGAGCGCTGCCGCCGGACTCGCCGCGAGCACGCCGAGAAGCTCGCCGGCCCGCAGGCGAAGTTCGGTTGCCAGAACCCCGAGCGAGCTGCTCTGATCGATGAGGCTGTCAAGCGCGACACCAGTGTGTGAGTGACTACCCACGATGCTCGACCTCGACGAGCGCCTCACTCGAGGAGAGCTCCGCGAAACGCAACAGTTCGACGGCGTGTGCCACTTCGCGACGCAGAATCTCGAGTGCGATCTGATAGCCGATGCTTGCGGGACCGTGCCATCCGGCGGCGTTCGAAGTCGGGATGTGACCGGCAGAACTGTGCACCGCGTGCAGGGTGCGCGACACTACCTGCCACTGGTGATCGAGTTGCGCTCGCAACTGTGCTGATCCGCCCTGCATCGGAATCGTCATCCGCCCTCTTTCGTCGGCGACAGTCTTCCCTGTGGACCGGAGTCGACTTCTTGCTCGCTCACCAGCTGTTGGAGCAGCCAGCCAGGCCCACGGTGTGGAGGAGCGGAAACTGCGGGAGACTAGACGCATGAGCTTCGACCGCCTTCTCGACGAGTCGGCGCTGTTTCGTATCTGCTTCGTGTGTACGGGCAACATTTGCCGCTCGCCCATGGCTGAGGCGGTCTTCAAAGAGCTCGTGCGAAACGCGGGTCTCGATTCGGCTGTTGCCGTCGTTTCTGCGGGCACGGGGGACTGGCATGTTGGCGAGTCATCCGACAAACGCACCGTGACCGCGCTGAGCGCGATCGGTCTGGATGGCACGCATCACCGGGCACGCCAGTTCGATCCAGATTGGTTCGAAACTCTCGATCTGGTTGTGGGCTTCGACCGGAGCCACGAAAGGATTCTTCGTGGCTGGGCGAACAACGACATCGACAGGTCGAAGGTGCAGCTGCTCATGAACTTCGACGCCGACTCATCGGTCGGCTCGCAGGAGGTGCCGGACCCGTACTACTCGGACGCCGCGTTCTTCGATCAGGTGCTTGCGATGATCGAGAAAGCCTGCATCGCCCTCTTTCGTCAGGTCAGTCCGGGAATCCACAAGACCCCCGTAATCAACAAGGAAGTGCCATGAGTCCACTGCCAGAACAGCCGATCAGCCCCCTCGACGGGCGCTACAGGGTTGCCGTAAGCGAACTCGGCGAGCACCTCTCGGAGGCGGGTCTCAATCGCGCACGTGTTCTGGTCGAAGTCGAATGGCTCCTCTACCTCACCGATCACGGGCTCTTCGGTTCAGAGCGACTCGACCTTGAACAGACCAGAAAGCTGCGAGAACTCGTCACGGGGTTCGACCAGGCGGAGATCGACGAACTGGCGAGGCTCGAGGCAACGACCAGGCACGACGTCAAAGCCGTCGAATATCTCGTGCGGGGAAAGCTTGCCGAGTTGGGGCTCGGCGACGTCGCGGAGCTCACGCACTTCGCGTGCACGAGCGAAGACATCAATAACCTCGCATATGCGCTGACGATTGGCTCCGGCGTGCGAGAACTGTGGCTGCCGAGGTTCAGGACGCTTATCGCCACGCTTCGCGAGCGAGCACTCGCCCACCGCGCCGACGCCATGCTGGCTCACACTCATGGCCAGCCCGCGACTCCGACCACCGTTGGCAAAGAGTTTGCCGTGTTCGTGCGCCGACTTGAGCGGATCGCCAGTCAGATCGAATCCACCGAGTACCTCGGCAAATTCAGCGGTGCGACCGGCACGTTCGCGGCCCACGTCGCCGCCGATGCAAGCCAGGACTGGCCGGCGATTTCACGCGAGTTCGTCACATCCCTCGGTCTCGACTGGAACCCACTGACAACCCAGATCGAGCCACACGACTGGCAGGCGGAACTCTACTCACGCATCAGCCACGCGAACCGCGTGCTGCACAACCTCTGCACCGATATTTGGACATACATCTCGATGGGCTACTTCACCCAGATCCCGCAGCCGGGAGCGACCGGTTCCTCGACGATGCCCCACAAGATCAACCCCATCCGATTTGAAAACGCGGAGGCCAACTTCGAGCTGTCGAGTGCTCTGCTCGATTCGCTCTCGGCCACGCTCGTGACCTCCCGCCTTCAACGCGATCTCACCGATTCGACGACGCAGCGCAATATCGGCGTCGCGCTCGGCCACTCGCTCCTCGCGATCGAGAACCTGAATCGCGGGCTCGGCGAGATCGCCGTTGACACCAAGAAGCTCGACGCGGATCTCGACGCGAACTGGGAGATCCTCGGCGAAGCGATCCAGACCGTCATTCGTGCGGAGGTGACCGCTGGCCGCAGTTCAATCGCCGACCCGTACGCGCTGCTCAAAGATCTCACTCGAGGCAAGCGCATCGGGCAGAAAGAGTTGGTGGCCTTCATCGATGGCCTCGACATTGGAGCGGACGCCAAAGCGCGCCTGCGAGAACTCACGCCCCGCACCTACACGGGACTTGCACACGAACTGGTCGACCTGCTCGACTAGCGCCCGTCAGTTAGCGCCCGTCAGTGGCCGCGGTGCTGGTCCTGGTCGTCGATGTCCCGGCGCTCTTCCGCGTCAGGTTTCGTCGTGATGGCCAGGGTCGCAAGCACCACCAGCGAGACGATAAACGCCACCCCCGCGAAGATGGCCCCCGTAGCTAGGTTGCGAATGGAGCCGGCAACAACCAGGCCGACGAAGACCCCGATGATCGCGGCGATGACCAGCAGCTCGACTGGACGGAACCGGTCCCTGCGGCTCGGCGGGGTGCCATCTGGCTCTGTCACGAAACTGCTCCATCTTTGTGTGCCTGCGCTGCTCCCCACTTGAGCGAGAAGCCGGCGATACCGAGATACACGGCGACGATCGCTCCATAGAGGCCGAGGGCCCCAACGATCATGACCGAAGTGTTGAGAATGCGCGGGCCGCCGTCTCCCGGCGCGTTGTAGTGCTGCACGTAGTCGGGTGGAATGACCAGGGCAGTGATGGCAAGGACAACGGTGACAATGCCAACAAACATCCAGTCCCGAGCGGCGGCGCGAAGCCGCCTCGAACGGATGCCAGCGTAGAGCTCAAGCGCGCCAGCAATGACACCCCAGAGGCTCACGACGACCAGGAGCACAGGCAAGCCGCCCTGCAGGCCGATAAGTGCCGCGCCCCCCGCGAGCAGCGAGACGATCGCCTGGAGCAGGAAGATCGTGCGCAGAACTCCGCGAGGGAACGACCGGATGCTCACGAAGAGCCCGAGAAGACCGACCGCGAGTGCATACCCACCGAAGCTGACGAGGCCGTATTCCGGCGTGTAGAAGCCGCCGGCGAACGTGATCACGCAGGCGAGCGAAGCCGCGAGCACGGCTCGCGCGATGGGAACGTACCAGTAGGCAGCATCCTCGGGGGTGTATTCGGTGCTGGCCACAAGCGATCATCTTACTTTGGTCTGTCTGAGCCTCTGCCGCGGGCGCCTTGCAAACAGTTGCCGCAATCTAGGAGCCGGGCGGCAGGTCCACGAAACGCGAGAAGTGACCGTGGAAGCCGACGGTGATGGTGTCGGTCGGCCCGTTGCGGTGCTTGGCGATGATCAGGTCCGCCTCGCCCGCCCTGGGGCTGTCCTTCTCGTACGCGCTCTCGCGGTGAAGCAGGATGACCATGTCGGCGTCCTGCTCGAGTGAGCCCGATTCACGGAGGTCGGAGAGCGCTGGCTTCTTGTCTGCACGCTGCTCGGGGCCACGGTTCAACTGGCTGATCGCGATGACGGGAACGCCGATCTCTTTCGCAAGAAGCTTCAGCGCGCGGGAAAACTCGCTGACCTCCTGCTGGCGAGACTCAACCTTCTTGCCGCTCGTCATCAGCTGCAGATAGTCGATGACGACCATCTTGAGCCCGACCTTCTGCTTGAGCCTGCGGCACTTGGCGCGAATCTCAACGAGTGTCATGTTGGGGCTGTCGTCGATGTACAGCGGCGCATCCGCGATCTTGCCCCGGACGCTGGCCAACGTGCTCCAGTCCTGCTGGTGGATGGTGCCCTTGCGCATGTTCTGCAGGGGAATGGATGCCTCGGCAGAGAGCAATCGCATCGCAATCTCACTGCGGCCCATTTCGAGCGAAAACACGATGGTTGGCATGTCGTGGTGCACGGCCGCGGCCCTGGCAAAGTCGAGCGCGAGCGTGGACTTTCCGATTGCCGGGCGAGCCGCGAGGATGATCAGCTGCCCCGGGTGAAGGCCGTTGGTCAGCGCATCGAGTTCCGCGAACCCGGTCGGAACCCCGACCATCGCGCCATCCCGACCAGCGGCCGCCTCGATTTCGTCGGTCGCGGTGTTGATGGCTTCGATGAGGGGAACGTAGTCCTCGCTCTCGACCCCTCCGGTCACGCCATAGATCTCGGCCTGGGCGTTGTTGACGAGATCGGTGACTTCACCCTCACTCGCGTAGCCCATCTGCACGATGCGAGTGCCCGCCTCGACGAGTCTGCGCAGCACCGCCTTCTCGGCGACGATGGATGAGTAGAACCCGGCGTTCGCCGCGGTGGGTACCAGTCCGGTGAGCGTGTGGAGGTACTCGGCACCGCCGGCTCTCGTCAGTTCGCCCGACTTTGTGAGCTCGTCCGTGACCGCAATCACGTCCGTCGGCTCGCCGTGTGAGTAGAGCCCGAGGATCGCGTCGAAGATGAGCTCGTGCTTCGGAATGTAGAAGTCGACGCCGCGCACCGTCTCAATGACGTCTGCGACGGCATCCTTGCTCAACAACATGCCGCCGATGGCACTCTGTTCCGCAAGAAGATCGTGGGGTGGGATTCGGTCGTTCTGCCTGGACTCGCCCTGCCGTGAGTCGCCCTGGCCTCGTGACTCAGTCGCGAGACCTAGATGGGCGATTGACATCGACGCTCCTCCCACTGCTTTGTCTTTGGTGAACAGCTCAGCCGGTGAACGGTTCGGCTGGTCAACTGCTCGGCTCGTGCACTGCTGATTTCTATTTACTGCGCGTCTGGCCCGACTGTACGTCGTCTGAAGCTACCCGCGGCCTACGACACACAAGGCTCGCGAGGCGAGGCCAGCGCTCTTCGGTGCGTGGGGGCTTCGCAACGATAGGAAAGGTCGAAGCACCGACACAAGCCCGCCTGTGCACAGGGATGTGCAGAACTGGCGGGAAACGCCGCACGTGATGTTGGCAACCTGTGGACTCGGCTGTGAACAACTACATTCTTTTCGCACAGAAGATGCCCTAGACCAGCACTTTTATAGTGCACACCATGTGTGTAGAAACATGCTTAGAGTGCCGCTTGAGACTTTGCTCTTGACAAATGGTCCTGTGCACAAAGTGTGGGCATTTCACGCAAAAACGGCGGTTCATGACATTGCATGAACCGCCGTTTTTTCGATGCGAATTACTTACCCGCAACCACCTTGAGCGTGATTGTTGCGACGATGTCGTCGCGCAGGCGCACGGTTGCCTCGTGCTCGCCAATCGACTTGATCGGTGAAGTGATCTCGATCTTGCGCTTGTCGACTTGGCCAAGGCCAGCCGCTTCGACTGCGGATGCGACATCCGAGGTCTTCACGGAGCCGAACAGGCGGCCGCCCTCGCCCGCCTTGACGGCGAGCGTGACCGAAGTTGCCTGGAGGCGTGCCTTCAGGTCCTGCGCCTCTTCGAGCGTTGCGTGCTCGCGCGCTGCGCGGGCTGCCTTGATGGATTCGATCTGCTTCTCGCCACCGCGCGTCCACGCCACGGCAAAGCCCTGGGGGATGAGGTAGTTGCGAGCAAAACCGTTCTTGACGTCAACGACGTCGCCGGGGGCACCGAGACCGGTGACCTCGTGAGTGAGGATCAATTTCGACATAGTGGTGTTCCCTACCTGCCTGAACCGGCGTACGGAAGCAGTGCCATCTCGCGCGCGTTCTTGACTGCGCGAGCGATGAGACGCTGCTCCTGGACGGAGACACCGGTGATACGGCGGGCGCGGATCTTTCCACGCTCCGAGATGAACTTGCGAAGTGTTGCAACGTCCTTGTAGTCGATCACGCCAACGCGGATCGCCTTAGCTGGGGCGGCGTTCTTGCCACCCTTGGCGTTGCGGAGCGGCTTGCGGCGGTCGCCGCTGCTTTTTCCTGCCATGGTTTGGATTCCTTATAACTAGGTGATCGAGGAGCCTGTAAGGCGTCTCGAGATCAAAAAGGTGTTTCGTCTGAGTAGTTGCCCGGGGTGTTCCACACGTCGCCGGAGTCGGCGGGAGCGGATGCTGCCCACGGCTCGTCTGCGATGGGTGCGCCACCACGTGCGCCACCAGCTCCGCCTTCGCGGGATGACGACGTGCGCGTGACCTGGGCGGTTGCGTAGCGAAGGCTCGGGCCGATCTCGTCGACCTCAAGCTCGATGCTTGTACGCTTCTCGCCTTCCTTCGTCTCGTATGACCGCTGCTTGAGTCGACCGGTAGCGATGACGCGGGATCCCTTTGTCAGGGAACCGGCCACGTGCTCGGCGAACTCGCGCCACACGCTGGCACGAAGGAAGAGGGCGTCGCCGTCCTTCCAGTCGTTGCTCGCGCGGTCGAAGGAGCGAGGGGTGGATGCGATAGTGAAGTTGGCAACCGCGAGCCCGTTCTGCGTGTATCGCAGCTCGGGGTCACTCGTGAGGTTTCCCACGACGGTGATGACGGTCTCTCCAGCCATGACTACGCTTCTGACTCGGCGTCGGCTGAAGCAGCGGTTGCGGCAGGAGCGGCCGGGGCTGCTGCTGCAGTCTTGGCCGGGGCGGCTGCCTTGCGGGCGGCCTTCTCCTCTGCGAGCTTGGCTGCCACCGCGACCTGCGCGATGGCTTCCTCGGCACGGAGCACCTTGGTGCGCATGACTGCCTCGCTGAGCTTCAGCTGGCGGTCGAGCTCGACCGTCGCGTCGGCGTTCGCAGTCAGCTGCACTACTGCGTAGATGCCCTCTGACTTCTTGTTGATCTCGTAAGCCAGGCGACGACGACCCCAGATGTCGACGCTGTCGATGGTGCCACCATCGTTGCGAATGACGTTGAGGAATTTGTCTAGGCTGGGAGCCACGGTGCGCTCATCGATCTCTGGATCGAGGATCACCATTAGTTCGTACTGATGCGTCACAAACCCACCTCCTTCGGACTAGAACGGCCACAGACGATCTGTGGCAGGAGGGTGTTGACGTGTTGTTTGAGACCACCTGGGTCCAGACAACCTGCCTATTCTACCCAGATTTTTCGCAAGCCCAGAAAGAGCGCCCTTCGCCATGACCCTGAGAGTCGCCATTGTCGGCGTTGGCAACTGTGCCAATGCGCTTGTTCAGGGGGTTACCTTCTACGCGCACAGCGAGGACGAGGCACGGGTGCCAGGTCTCATGCACGCGAATTTCGGCGGCATTCGAGTTCGCGACATCGAGTTCGTGGCAGCGTTCGATGTGGACGAGGCCAAGGTTGGTCTCGATCTGGCGGATGCGATCTGGGCCGGCCAAAACGACACGTTCCGATTTGCGGATGTCGCGGCATCCGGCGTCCTCGTGCAGCGCGGTCCGACGCTTGACGGTCTCGGCGAGTATTACCGCGAGACAATCGTGGAATCCGCCGCAGCGGCCGTGGATGTCGCCGCGGCGCTGCGCGCATCCGGTGCCCAGGTGGTCGTGTGTTACCTGCCGGTTGGGTCTGAGGATGCCGCCCGCTTCTACGCGCAGGCCGCTCTCGACGCGGGCGTCGGTTTCGTCAACGCGCTACCGGTCTTTCTCGCGAGCGACCCGGAGTGGGCAGCAAAGTTCACAGCGGCCGGCCTGCCCATCGTCGGCGACGACATCAAGAGCCAGCTCGGTGCGACGATCACGCACCGCGTGCTCGCCAGGCTGTTCGAGGAGCGCGGCCTGGTGCTCGACCGCACGTACCAGCTAAACGTCGGCGGCAACATGGACTTCAAGAACATGCTTGAGCGCAAGCGACTCGAGTCGAAGAAGGTCTCGAAGACGCAGTCGGTCACGAGCAACCTGTCCGAGACGCTCGACCCCGACAACGTCCACATCGGGCCAAGCGACCACGTGCCGTGGTTGCGCGATCGCAAATTCGCCTACGTCAGACTCGAGGGCCACGGCTTCGGCAACGCGCCAACCAGCCTTGAGTACAAGCTCGAGGTGTGGGACTCACCCAACAGCGCGGGCGTTGTGATCGACGCCATCCGCGCGGTGGGTCTCGCTCTCGAGGCCGGAATCGCGGGACCGCTCGAGGCGGCATCGGCGTACCTCATGAAGTCACCGCCCGTGCAGCATCCGGAGCCCGTCGCGCGGGAATTGCTCGAGCAGTTCATCGCGGACCCGCACTAGGCAGCGCTAGTCGGCAGTTATGGCGGTGACCATTGCCGTCAGTCCCGTCAGATTTCGTACCGTGCCGAGATTGCTGAACGCGATCTCCACGGCGTCAGTCCCAATTCCGACGATCGCGTCGCAGTCCGCGTTATTGCACGCGAGTACTGCACCGGTCGTACCGGACACTGACACGACTTTGTAGGCGCCCACGTACCACTGCGTCGGAGGACCCGCGACGAACTGCGGTATCGCCCAGCCGCCTCCGTGCAGGATAGCCACCGAGGCGTCCGATGACTGGCCCTTCGGCGTATCGCCCAGTTGGTACCAGGCGCACATGGCGTAGTCGCCACCGGACTCCGCGATCGTCGAGACGTCCCCGAAGGGCTGCGCCGGATCGCTGTCGTAGCTGAGGCCCGGGGATCCGAACGCCTTTCGCGCGTCAACAACATTGTTCTTCTTCGTGCAGTAGGAGTTGATGGCGCCGACTGGAGCAACCCATGGCACGCTGGCGTCGCCCGCAGACTGCAACGCAGGGACGACGACAGTGAGCACCTGCTTGATGCGCGACTCTACGGTCAGCTTTGACGCCTGATGCAAAGAAGCAAGATCGTGCAAGTCAACTGTCAGCCAATACCTCCCAACGAGGACGTTGGCCGCACAATCAAAGCCACCTCCGGACCAGCAGCCGTAAGTCGATTCGTCCCCGAATGTGTTCGTTTGTGCGTCGGTAAAGCTCGTCTTGAGGTAGGCGAGATTCTTGGCGAAGTCGTCCGCACCGTCGGGTTCGACGTATATCGATAGCGCCTGGTCGTAGCCGCTATCCGTCTTATCCTTCCCACCCCACGTGCAGGTAAGGATGCCGCGCTGTACGTTGGCAACTTCCCACAGATCGGCCGGCTTCGTTGACTCGTCGACCACGGCGGTGACCGGCACTCCAACCAGTGTCGCGACGGTGGTTGCCGTGAAGAGGTTGCCGCACTGCAAGGGCACGCGAATCGTCGGATCCGCGGAAGCGCTCGTAGGGGTGGGTGTCGGGGTGGTGGGAGCCATCGCTGACGCAACAGTTGTGGGTGATGCGCTCGAAGGTGGTGCTGCTGCGGGGGCGCACCCGGCGATGACAACGACGGTGGCGACGCCTACAACACACGACAGGATGCGAACGGTCACGCGCACAGCCTAGAAGAGAAATTCTCGCGGCTGAGTCATACGGCCGGATGATCATGCAGAGCGTTTTGGCCCGCCAGCGTTATCGTCGCGCAGCTGACGTGGCGGGGGAAACTGTCCGGCGGCGGGAGTAACAACTCAATCCGTCGGTCACTTTCTCCCGCCGGCGGGAGTACTTACTCCCGCCAACGGGTCAGCGGGATGCCAACCACTCGC
>DASXNG010000011.1:0-31767 GCA_036495225.1 Galbitalea sp. | reverse complement strand
CGCGAGAAGCCGAGCAACTTCGACAGGCCGGCGTCCACCCGCTCGCCCGCGAGGCCATCTGGCACCGGGAGGCTGCGCGATTCCATGGTTACTTCTCGGTCGGCTCTGCGTGTGTCTGTGCTGCGTCAGCGGACTCCGCGTCGGCTGACTCACTCACTTTGGCCCGGTCTGTGCGGTGCCCGCGCGTGCCGTCCAGGTGAACACCCGCGATCGTGAGAATCACGAACATGCACATGCTGACCACGATCGCACTGTCGGCAATATTGAAGATCGCGGGGAAACCCCAGATCTCGATGAAGTCGACGACGTGTCCCTCACCGAAGCGAGGTGGTCGCAGCAACCGGTCGGACAGGTTGCCGAGCGTTCCGCCGAGGAGCAGTCCGAACAGAATCGCCCACCAGATCGATCGGATGCGGCGCGCATACACGATGATGAACACCGCGACGCCGGCCGCGACGATCGAGAACAGCCAGGTCATACCGGTGCCGAGCGAGAACGCAGCGCCAGGATTCTTTACGTAGCGAAACTGGAGGATGTCCCCGAGCACGTTGACGGTGTCGCCGTACGTGAGGTTCTGGACGATCAGATATTTGGTGAACTGATCGAGGGCATAGATGCACACCGCAACGATGGCCAGCACGACGAGCACCCAAACCTTGGGGGAACGCGCGCTGGCCTTCGACGCGGAATTAGTTTCCGGCAAAACCCGGGTAGCCGGCGGACGGCGCAGCTACCGGCGAACCGTAGTCTTGCGCGGGAGCAGATGCGGCCGGTGCACCGGCCAGCACGGCGGAACCACCCTCGAGTTCACGAAGCTGGCCCTCGATGTAGCCCTTGAGCTTCTGGCGGTACTCGCGCTCGAAGTTGCGCAGTTCATCGATGCGACCCTCGAGGGCGATGCGCTCCTGATCGAGCGCGGTGAGGTTGGAGCGCTGCTGCAACTGCGCCTCTTCGACGATGCGAGCGGCAGTCGCGTGGCCCTCGGCGATGAGAGCGTCACGCTTCTCGACCCCCTCCCGCACGTGCTCTTCGTGCAGGCGACGAGCGAGCTGGAGGAGGTTGTTGGTGTTGCCCGGGTCCATGGAGTTCGAGTCGGAAGCCTGTGCGCCATATGCGACAGCAGCGGCGGCGGCTGGTGCCGCAGCCACCGGAGCCTGCTGCGGCTGTTCGAAACCGGCGGGAGCTGGCGCGCCAGCGCTGCGCTGAAGTTCGTTGATGCGGGAGTCGCTCGCGATGATTCGCTGGCGAAGCTCCTCGTTTTCCTGGTTGAGGCGGCGGAGCTCTACGACGACCTCGTCGAGGAAATCGTCGACCTCGTCCTGGTCGTATCCCTCGCGGAATTTGGTCGGTTGGAACCGCTTGTTGACAACATCTTCCGGTGTCAAAGCCATCGCCGTCACCTCAATAACTTTCTCTCAGAGCCTCTACGCCCGATGATGCAGTTGTACTGCTCCCCGGGACTCCCCACAAATAACAATTGGCTAACGTTAGCAACAATAGTCACACGCGGGTACATGGATTGCAGTGACCAGAGTACTACCTGGCCGCTGCGCGTCGAGTGGACAGGTCAGTTTTGGAAAAACGAAGCCTCGACGTCGCCCTCGATGACCGCTGCATCGCCGCTGACGGCCACGTGCGCGGGCGAAAGCAGGAAGACTTTGTTCGTCACGCGTTCGATTTTTCCGTACAGGCCCTGCGAGAGTCCGCTGGCGAAATCGACCAGGCGACGCGCATCCGGCTCAGACATCTGCGACAGGTTGATGATGACCGGAATTCCCTCGCGGAAGTTCTCGGCGATGACCTGGGCGTCACGGTACTGCCGTGGGTGGACAGTGAGGATTTCGTTCATGTCGGATGGACCAACCGCTTTCTGTGGCTGCCTGCGCAGCGGTGTGACCGGAGCCCTGCCTGCCGCGGCTGGCGCTGCGTGGGCTACCGGCGCGGCGGGAGCCTGTGGGCTCTCGTCTTCGTACTCGAATTCCTCATCAGCGAGCCCAAGGTAAACCATGGTCTTGCGCAGTGGATTTGCCATTGTGTGCCTCCCGCGACATCTGTTAAAGCAAAGTCTCTTGTCTGAGATTAAGCACCGGTCGGCCGGTTTCCGGTGATTGCCGTCCCGATGCGGAGGTGTGTCGCGCCCTCGAGCACGGCTTCGCGAAAGTCTCCGGACATTCCCATCGACAGAGCGGATGCGTCGGGCGCAAGCATCCGGAGCCCCTCCGAAGCCAGGCGTACTCGTTCGAATGCCTCCCTCGGTTCCTCGCCTAGCGGGGCGACCGCCATGAGCCCGCGCAGGCGGATGCTGCCAACCTCAAGCACGCGCTCTGCGAGCCGTGACAGGTCGGCAGGCGCCACGCCGCCGCGCTGGGGATCGTCGGTGAGGTTCAGCTGCAGAAAGGCGTCTATCGGCGTCTCGACGGCCTCAATCGCGGACACTAGGCTCTCCCGATCGACGGATTGGATGTCGCGCGCATAGGCCATCACCGCACGAACCTTGTTGGACTGCAGCTGCCCGATGAAGTGCCAGGTCAGGTCGAGTTCGCGCAGCTGGGTCGCTTTGGGCTCAGCGTCCTGGTGGCGGTTCTCGCCGACATCCCTCACGCCGAGGTCGTACAGGTCACGCACGAGCGACGCCGGATGGAACTTCGTCACGACGATCGTCGTGATGTCGCTCGGGTCCCGACCCGCGGCGCGCGCGGCATCCTGAACCTCGCCGCTGACGCGCTCGAGGCGCTCACGAAGCGCTGGGTCGGTCGCTGGCACGCGTTACTTCAGAAAGTCTGGGATATCCAGTCCGTCGTCATCGCTGTCGTCGAAGTCGTGGTCGATCGGGGCCGTGACGGGAAGTTCTGCTTCGCTCCAGCCCTGGCCGCCGACGGTCACGGTTTCCTTGACTGCGGGCGCCGTCGCGCCGACAAAACTGCTCCTGCGCGTGTCCTTGGTCTTTGCGACGGGTTCTCCGCCATCGAAGCCCGCTGCGATCACCGTAACGCGCACCTCGTCACCGAGCGTGTCGTCGATGACGGCACCGAAGATGATGTTGGCCTCGGGATGCACTGCCTCCTGGATCAGTTTGGCCGCGTCGTGTATCTCGAAGATGCCGAGGTTCGAGCCACCCTGCACCGAGATCAGCACGCCGTGGGCTCCGTCGATGGATGCTTCGAGCAGCGGTGACGCGACGGCCAGCTCTGCCGCCTTGATGGCGCGATCTGCGCCACGGCTCGATCCGATTCCCATGAGCGCTGAGCCAGCGCCCTGCATGACGGACTTGACGTCAGCAAAGTCGAGGTTGATCAGCCCGGGCGTCGTGATCAGGTCTGTGATGCCTTGAACGCCGGCGAGCAGAACCTGGTCCGCTGTCGCGAAGGCCTCGAGCATGCTCATTCCGCGATCGCTGATTTCGAGCAGTCGGTCGTTAGGAACAACGATGAGGGTGTCGACCTCGCTCTTCAGCGCGGCGACGCCGTTCTCGGCTTGGGCCGATCTGCGCTTGCCCTCGAACCCGAACGGTTTGGTGACGACACCGATGGTGAGCGCGCCGATCGACTTGGCGATTCTCGCGACGACTGGCGCACCGCCGGTTCCGGTTCCGCCGCCCTCCCCCGCCGTGACGAAGACCATGTCTGCGCCGGCGAGTGCTTCCTCGATCTCTTCCGCGTGATCTTCTGCGGCCCTGCGCCCAACCTCCGGATCCGCGCCCGCACCAAGTCCGCGCGTGATTTCGCGACCGACGTCGAGTTTGACGTCGGCGTCGCTCATCAGGAGCGCTTGAGCGTCAGTGTTGATGGCGATGAACTCGACGCCGCGCAGGCCGAGCTCGATCATCCGGTTCACGGCGTTGACGCCGCCGCCGCCGATTCCCACCACCTTGATTACAGCCAGGTAGTTCTGGTTCGATGTCACTTGAGGCCTCCGCTGGTAATTCTCATCTGAGCAACAACCTTCAACCTCAGGTTGAAGATTAAAGTTATGCTCAGTATGTATTTCCTTTTCCGAAGGTAGGTCGTGGCGGCCAAGACCAGCCGCAGGCGCCCCGCGTGTCTCGAAGATGCGTGGCCGGACGCACAGTCACGGGGACGGAGTCGGCGTCGTTGTGGGCGTCGGCACAGCCTGGGCTGGCCCGCAACCCAGAACCGTTGGCGCCGTCACGTTGAGAACCGCCTGCGACCGGCACTGCGGTATTGCGAGCAGGCGCGCGAGCGCTTCGGCCTTCAAATCCGAGTCCGCCGAGCTCCCCCACAGGATCACGTGGTTGTTTCCCGCGAGGGTGATACTCACGTTGTCAAGCGTCGTCGCCGAGATGGACTTCACCTGGTGCGATACGGAGGACGGCATGGCCAGCAGGACCTTCACTGCGGCCGCATACGCGGCGCTGTCAAGCTTCGCGTCGCCGATGTCGATGATGGGATACCCGGCAGCAGTTTTCGACTCTGCGAGCACGACGCCCGCCGGGTCCACCTGCTCGTAACCGCTGCCGTGAGGCACGACGCCGATGGCCTGGCGCTCGACGATTCGCACGACGAGAGTGTCCGGCGGGATCACCTCGGTCTCATAGCTGCGGATCAGTATGAAGTGGGAAAGCTTGCTCCGGATCTCCCCCTGGTCGAGCAGGGCGATCGGAGTACCCAGTTGTCCGGAGAGTGCGGTCCTGACATCCGTGGACTTGATCGCCTTCGTGCCGTCGACCTGGATGCTGCGAAGCGCGAGGATCGGCGAGAAGATGGCGACCGCGAGCACGGACAGCATCAGGGCCAGTATGCCGAGGCCGGTGAGCCAGTACACCCTGCGGCGTCGGGTCTCACGCCTGAAGCGCTTCGCCTCCGCCCGCGCTTGTCGTTGCTGCCTGCGAGCCTCTGCTTCCGCCGCACGCTGCGTGTTATCCCGTCGCGGCGGTCGTGTGGGAGCCGCGGGCTTCTCGACCTTGGGGCGCAGCGGTCTCGGTTGTTGCGCACTCGGGCGCTGGCGCGGAGCGCCAGCCTGCGGAGGCTGAGGATCGAAACCCTCTGGACGCTTCACTCCGGTTTCGCCCCAAGCGCCTCGAGAATCTGCGGAACAATCCTGTAGACGTCGCCACAACTGAGTGTCATCACTATGTCGCCGTCACGCGCGATTTCCGCCACCCGATCAGCAGCCTGCTGCCAGTCGGGCAGATAGTCGACCTTGGATGCATCGGCGAAACGCTCGGAAACCAAGGCTCCCGTGACCCCCGGCACCGGATCTTCTCGTGCCCCATATACGTCGAGCACGATGGTGTGGTCGGCGAGTTGCTCGTAGACCTGGGCGAAGTCGCCCGCCATCAGCTGTGTGCGCGAGTACAGGTGCGGTTGGTGTACCGCGAGGATTCTGCCGCCTCCCACGACCGTTCGCGCTGCACTGAGCGCCGCGGCGACCTCGGTGGGGTGATGCGCGTAGTCGTCGTACACGCTGACGCCGCGCACCACTCCGTGAAGTTCGAAGCGGCGCTCCGTTCCCCCGAAGCCCGAGATTCCCGCGAGCACGTTCTCCGGTTCGAAGCCGAGTCCGACGAGTACGGCAAAGGCGCCGGCAGCATTGATCGCGTTATGCCGACCGGGCACACGCAACTGGCCGGAGTAGTCGACGCCTTGCCAGTTCACGACGAACGAAACCGGTCCGACCTCGCCGATCGAGTGGACACGAACATCCGCGTCCGCTGCCTCCCCGAAGGTGATGACCCGTTTGTCGCGCAGAGCCGCGGTCACGCGAAGCGCCCCCGCGTCGTCGCTCGACGCGACCACCAGCTCAGACGCCGCTCCCGCAAATTGTACGAAGGCCTGGTCGAAGGCTTCATGCGATCCGTAGTGGTCAAGGTGATCCGCGTCGACGTTGGTGATGAGCGCCACCGCGGTGTCGTAGAGCAAAAACGTTCCGTCGGACTCATCCGCCTCGACCACAAAAATGTCGCCGCTGCCCCACGCCGAACTGACGCCCAGGGTCTCGATCACGCCGCCGTTGACGAAACTCGGATCCTGCTCCAGTTCGAGCAGCGCGGTGATGATCATGCCGGTCGACGTCGTCTTGCCGTGCGCACCCGCGACGGCAATCAGGCGCTGCTTGTTGATGAGCCAGGCGAGCGCCTGCGAGCGATGGAGCGTTGGGATTCCGCGCTCGAGCGCGAGCAGGTACTCCGGGTTGTCCGGCCAGAGTGCCCCGGTGTAGACGAGGGTGTCCGCGTCACCGAGGTTCGCGGCGTCGTGGCCAATGGTGACCGTTGCGCCGAGTTCGCGCAGCGCTTCCGTGTTGTGATTCTCGCTTCTGTCCGACCCTGACACCCTGTGCCCCGCGGCGAGGAAGAGGCGCGCGATGCCGCTCATGCCGGACCCGCCGATTCCGACGAAGTGGAGCGAACCGACCTCTGTGGGCAGTTCCTGGTTCAGGTCGGGCTTGATCATCGCGGTCGATTTTACTGGCTAGCCATCAGCGAGCCGTGCCACGGAACACGCTGCCGACCAACTCGACCATACGCGCAGCACCATCGCGTGTGCCGACTGTGGCGATTTTCTCGGCCATCGAGGAGATTCTGGATGTATCGGACAGGAGCGGCACGACGCTCGACTCGATCCAGCTCCTGGTAAAGCTCGCGTCGTCAACGAGGATGGCGCCACCTGCCGACACCGCATCAGTCGCGTTGTACTTTTGCTCACCGTTGCCTACCGGATACGGAACAAAGACCGCGGGCAGTCCGACCGCCGCAAACTCGCTCACCGTGCCCGATCCTGATCTCGCGATCGCGAGATCCGCGATCGCGATTGCCAGCTCCATGCGATCGCAGTATTTGATGATGTGGTAGTCGGGATATGCGGACTCCGCCAACTCCGAGCCGTTGCCTGCGATGTGCAGGATCTGCCAGCCCGTGTCGAGGATGCTGGGCGCCGCCGCGTAGACCGCGGCGTTGATCGACCGCGCACCGGTAGAACCGCCGGTGACCAGCAGCGTGCGCTTGGTCGGGTCGAGACCGAAGAGCGACGCGGCCTCCGGTCTTGCGGTCACTCGATCGAGCTGCTCGATCTCACGGCGAAGAGGCATCCCGACCCACGTCGCGCCGGGGAGCTTCGTCTCGTGAAAGGCGACGCCGACGGCCTTCGTATATCTGGCACCGAGGCGGTTCGCGAAGCCAGGTATCGCGTTGGCCTCGTGCAGAGCGAGCGGAACGCCGAGCGCCTTCGCGGCGCGGTAGGCGGGAGCTGACGCGTACCCGCCGAAACCGATCACCACGTCCACTCCGCGGTCGGTGAGATAACGCTTGGTGTCGGCGACCGCCCGTCGAAACTCGGTCGGGAAGCGCAGGGCCGCTCGGTTCAGGCGTCGCGGAAATGGGAGCCTCGCGATGGTGAGCAACTCATACCCGCGCTCGGGGACGAGTCGCGCCTCCAGACCCTCCTTCGTGCCGAGCACGAGCACGGTCGCATCCGCATCCTCCGCGCGAATGCGGTCAGCAACAGCGAGCAGTGGGTTGACATGGCCCGCGGTGCCACCGCCGGCGAGGAGGTAGGTGGTCATTCTGCGATCGGTTCCCTGCGTGGGGCGTGCCGGGTGAACGACAGGACTATCCCAATTCCTACGAGCGATGCGATCAGCGACGACCCACCCGCTGAGATAAACGGAAGCGGAACACCCAAAACCGGAAGGAGACCAAGCACAACAGCAATGTTGACGAACGCCTGGCCGATCAGCCAAATCATGACGCCACTCGTCACGATGCGAGCGAAGGGGTCCTTCGACGCGCGGATGATGCGAACGAAGCCAATCGCGAGAACCACGAACAGCACGAGAACGACGACCGCACCGATCAGCCCGAGCTCGTCTCCGATGATCGCGAAAATGAAGTCGTTGTCGGCATTGGGAAGCCAACTCCACTTGGCCTTCGACTGTCCAAGCCCTTCGCCGAAGACGCCGCCATTGGCCAGGCCCCACCACGCGTGCACGGGTTGCCAGCAAGCCGGTTGTTGCAGATCGCTGGCCTTCGTACAACCACTCAGAAAAGTTGAAATGCGGCTCGTGCGCGATCCGCCGATCAGCGTGAACAACAGCGCGATGATGCTGACGACCAACAGCGCAACCCCGATGATGCGCAGCCGAACGCCGGCATAAAAGAGGCAACCGAGCACGATCGAGCCCATGATCAGCGCGGTACCGAGGTCAGACCCGAGGAGCACGAGCGCTATCGCACCCCCAGCGATGGGCGCGATCGGAATGAACACGTGCCGCCAGTCGTCCAGCAGGTTCTGCTTGGCCGCCAGCACCCAGGCGATCCAAAGGATGAGGGCCAGTTTGACCAGCTCGGAGGGCTGGGCGGTGAACGACCCAATCCTGATCCAGTTGTGGTTGCCCTGGAACGAGAATCCGAGCCCAGGCAGAAAGACCAGCAACTGAAGCCCCGCCGTCAGCAGCACGGCGGGCCATGCCCACTTCTTCCAGAAGCCGATCGGCATTCGCGAGGCGATCAGCATGAGCGGGAAGCCGATGAGTGCGTAGAGCCCCTGCTTGGTGAAGGAGCTGAAGAAGTCGTGACCCACGGCCGCGCCATCCTCGATCGACGAGGAAGAAAGCACCATGACGAGTCCGAAGATGAGCAGGAACATCGTCGTGCCGAACACGATGAAGAAGCTCGCGGAGTCGGCGCCAAAGACTTTCTGAACAACCGTGATCGCGGTTTGGCTGCCGGAACGACGCGCCGCGGCAAGGTCGGGGCTAGGCGTTCCGCCCCGCTGTGCCCTGGTCGTCGTCATCCGCGATCCCTTCCAGGAGACTCCGTACGGCATCTGCGAATCGCGTGCCCCGATCGGCGTAATCCGTGAACTGATCCATGGATGCCGCAGCCGGTGCCAGCAGAACAACGTCTCCGGGCCGTGCGACGGCAGCAGACAGCTTCACAGCCATCGGCATTACGTCATCAGTTTCTTCGGTCTCGACCTCGAACAGCGGAAGCCCGGGCGCGTGTCGCTCGAATGCCGCCAGAAGCTCTGAGCGATCCGCGCCGATGAGAATCGCGGCTGTCAGCCTGTCGACGTGGATTCTCACGAGCTCGTCGACATCGACGCCCTTCAGCAGGCCGCCGACGATCCAGACGACGGAGTCGTGCGCGCGAAGCGCTGCCGCCGCGGCGTGCGGATTCGTCGCCTTCGAGTCGTCGATCCAGACCACGTCGCCGGAGCGTGCGACGACCTCTGTTCTGTGGTGGTCGAGTGTGAACGTTCGCAGGCCCTCGCGGATGACGGCCGGAGGTACATCGAGCGAGCGAACGAGGGCGCACGCCGCGAGCACGTTAGCGACGGAGTGTGGTGCGCCGAGGCCTACCGCGATCAGCTCGTCGCGCGTGCTGAGCTCGAGAGCAGTCGTCGCCCGCTCTTCGAGAAACGCGCGATCGCACAGGATGCCGTCAACGATCCCGAGGTCGCTCGGTCCGGGTGCGTCCAGGCCAAATCCGATGGCCCGGCACCCCTCGATGACTTCAGCGTCTTCGACCATGATCCTCGTCGCGACATCCGCCTTGTTGTAGACCGCTGCGACGCGGGTGTTCGTGTAGACCTTCGCCTTTGCGTCACGGTATGCCTGCGCGGAGCCGTGCCAGTCGAGGTGGTCGTCCGCAAGGTTCAGGCAGACGCTCGCCCACGGCGAGAGCGTGCCGTTCGGGGTTCTCGCCAGCCAGTGCAGCTGGTAACTCGACAGTTCAACTACGAGCACGTCGAAGCCCGCCGGGTAGCGCACAGCATCGAGCACCGGGATGCCGATGTTTCCCACGGCGGCGGCCCTTCGGCCGTCCTGCTCGAGAAGATGGGTGGCGAGCTGCGACGTCGTGGTCTTGCCATTCGTGCCGGTGACGAGAATCCACTCAGCGGGCGGCATGACCTTGTCACGCACGCGCCAGGCGAGCTCGATGTCGCCCCAGATCGGAACAGCGGCAAGCTCGGCCCAACTCAGAATCGGATGATCGGGGTGAAAACCTGGCGAGACGATGACGAGTTCGGGGTCGAATTCGATCAGCTCGTCCGGCACGGTCTTCAGGTCGCGCTCCACGTATCCGGCACCGATGACCTCGAGCAACTGTTTCTGCTCCGGCTTGGCGGATGACGCCAGCACGAGGACGTCGCTGCCGAGTTCGACCAGGGTGTCCGCGACAGAAAACCCGGTGACTCCGAGGCCGAGCACCGCGACCCGCAGCCCGCTCCAGTCCGAGCGCCAACTGGTCAGTTGTTCGACGCGCGACGCAGAAATCCCACTCACTTTGCGCGCGTAATCCACTCGAGGTAGAACAGCCCGACTCCGACCGCGACGAACATCGCAGAGATGAGCCAGAACCTCACGACGACCGTGATCTCTGCCCACCCCTTCAGCTCGAAGTGGTGATGCAGAGGACTCATCAAAAAGATGCGTCTACCCCGCGTGATCTTGAAGTACGCCCTCTGCACGATGACGGAGCCGGTCACGATGAGGAACAGGCCGCCGATGATGATCAGCAGCAGCTCGGTGCGGCTCAGGATCGCGAGCCCGGCGAGTGCTCCGCCGAGCGCGAGGGATCCGGTGTCGCCCATGAAGATCTGGGCTGGCGACGTGTTCCACCAGAGGAAGCCGATGAGCGCGCCGGTGATGCACGCCGCAGCGACAGCGAGATCGAGCGGATCTCGCACCTGGTAGCAGATGTTCGCGACGTGCGGGTCGAGGCGTGAGTTGTCGTAGCACGACTGGTTGTACTGCCAGAAGCCGATGAAGATGAAGGCCGCGAAGGCGAAGATGGATGACCCCGTCGCCAGGCCGTCGAGGCCGTCCGCGACGTTCACGCCGTTCGACGCACTCACGATGATGATGGTCGACCAAATGGCGAAGAGGATGCCGCCGATGACAACACCAAAGGTCATGAAGTCCAGCCACGGAATGTCTCTCACGGCCGACACGAAGACGTGCACTGACGCCGCGTCATCTCCCGCGAATCCGACTGGCGTCAGCCCGTTGTCATCCGGAAAGTTCAGCGCGATCGCGGCGAAACCCGATGCCACGATGACCTGTCCCGCGACTTTGGCCCAGCCCGTGAGCCCGAGGCTGCGCTGGTGTCGCGTCTTCAGGAAGTCGTCCAGGAAGCCAACGACACCGAGACCGAACATGAGGAAAAAGACGAGCAGTCCCACGAGCGTCAACGGCGCGCGCTGCACAGCGTGGCCAACAAGGTAGCCGAGACCGGCGCCGAGGATGAAGACGATGCCACCCATCGTCGGAGTTCCACGCTTGGCGTGGTGGCTCTCCGGACCGTCATCCCGAATGAACTGGCCCCAGCCGATGCGCTTGAAGAGTCGGGCAAAGACGGGCGTAAGGAACAGGGTGAACGCGAGCGCGAACGCGGCGCCGACGAGCAGCGCGATCACGCGTCCACCTCGCCCAGGCGGTCACCCAGGAACCGAAGGTTCGCCGACTTGGAAGACTTCACCAGCACGATGTCGCCCGCGCCCAAGTCTCCACGCAGCAAATCGTATGCCTCATCCGGAGTCTCTACGTAAACGGACTCGCCATCCCACGAACCTTCGAGACCGGCCGCGTTATGGATGTGCCTGGCTCCATGCCCCACCACGATGAGCTTGCGGATGTTCAGCCTCACGACAAGCCGACCGATGCGGTCGTGCTCTTCATCTGAGTATTCCCCGAGCTCCGCCATCTCGCCGAGAACCGCAATCGAGCGGTCATCGGGCCCCCGGAGCTGCGCGAGTGTCTTGAGCGCTGCGGCCATGGAATCGGGGCTGGCGTTGTACGCATCATTGATCACGATCGCGCCGGATGCGGGAAGCAAAACCTCCATGCGCCAACGTTCTGCGCGAGGCACGGCCTCGATCGCGGCGATCGCCTGCTCAAGGTCGATGCCGAGTTCGTCCGCCGCGGAGAGCGCGGCGAGGGCATTGTGAACGTGGTGTTCGCCGAGTATCCGCAGCCGAACCGGGTAGCGCTGCTCCCCCGCCACCAGAGTGAACGTCGTGCCAGTCGCTGTCGTGTCGATGTCCTCGGCTCGCAGGTCGGGGGTATCGTCGAGCCCAAACCAGCGGACCTTCGCTTGCGTGAGGTCCGCCATCGCCACGACGCGAGGATCATCCGCGTTCAGAATCGCTGTCGCGCTCGGCGCCAGGTCCGTGACCATCTCGCTTTTCGCCCGCTGAACCGCGTCGACCCCGCCGAATTCGCCCACGTGCGCGAGTCCGACCTTGAGCACGATTCCGATGTCTGGCCTCGCGATCGCCACTAGTCGAGCAATCTCCCCCGCGCCGCTTGCGCCCATCTCGACGATGAGATACCTCGTCGCCTCGTCGATGCCCAGCATCGAGATCGGCGCACCGACGTGGTTGTTAAACGAGCCGTTCGGCGCCACCGTATTGCCCTGGTCGGTCAGGATCGCGCGCAAGAGGTTCTTGGTCGTCGTCTTGCCGTTTGACCCCGTTATGGCGACGACCGAGAGGTGGCCCGTTGCCCGCACACGTGCGACCACCTCGCGAGCGAGGTCGGCCAGCGCGATGACACCGTTCGGCACGACAATGACGGGTACGCCAAGGTCAAGCTCACGCTCCGCGATCACGAGGGCCGCGCCGCGCTCGACAGCGTCGGGCGCGAACAGGTGACCGTCAGTCGTCTCACCGGGTAAGGCAAAGAATATGGATCCCGGTTCGACGAGAGTCGAGTTCGTCTGGACGCTGCCGTGGATCATCGCGCCGGGCGATGACGCACCGACCAGGCGTCCACCGACGATCGTTGCGATGTCGGCGATGGCGATGGCGATCAAGCCCAACCAGCCTCTCGGAGGGCGGCTCTCGCCTCGTCGCGCGCGGAGTATGGCGTGCGCACGCCACGGATGTCGCGATAGTCCTGGTGTCCTGGGCCCGCCCACAGTATCGAGTCACCCTCCCTGGCCAGGGCGACGGCGGCGCGAATGGCGCGCTCTGGTGGGCTGACCTCGAGGATGTCTGGCTGGTGCTCGGCGAGAGCCGCGCCCGCGAGCAGCTCTCGGCGGATTGATTCCGGGTCCTCGAAACGGGGATGGTGGTCGGTGATGACGAGGATGTCTGAGCCGTCTGCCGCGACGCGGCCCATCTCTTCGCGCTTCGACGCGTCCCTGTCCCCATCGGCGCCGAACACCATGATCGTTCGACCAGGCGTGAACTTGCGAACTGCAGCGAGGGTGTTGAGGAACGCGTCCGGGCTATGCCCGAAGTCGACGTAGAGGGATGGCCCGCGATCGCCGGACACGCGTTCCGTGCGCCCCGGCAGGTAGGCGACGATGCCCTCGTCGTCCGCAAGCGCGTGACCGATGGCCTCGAGCTCGAAGCCCGCTTCAACCAGCATGACGATCGCCAGTGCAGCGTTGGCTGCCATGTGCCAGCCGATGATCGGCACGCGTGTCGTCAGGGAGCGCCCCTCCGGCCCGGTGAGCGTGAATTCGGTGTACTGGGGCGTCTCCTCATCGATCGCGACATTCCATGCCGCCGTGACGCCCGGAGTGGCAGAAATCGTCGTCACCGGAATGTGCGCCTCGTCGACGACTCGCTGTCCCCAGCTCGTGTCGAGCGATACGACTCCACGCTTCGCGCGCTCCGGCTCGAACAACGCGAGCTTGGCCCCGAAGTACTCCTCCATGTCCGCGTAGTCGTCGAGGTGGTCGTGGCTCAGGTTGGTGAACGCCACGACGTCGAAGTAGATCCCATCAACTCGGTTGCGGCTGAGTGCCTGTGCGCTGACCTCGATCGCGACCGCACGCACCTTGCTCTCGCGCATTCTGGCGAGGAGCGCATGCATCTCACTCGCCTCCGGTGTCGTCAGTCGCGAAACGACGGAAAGCTCGCCGATGTGCCGCTCGGCGGTCGAGCTGAGGCCGGTCACGAGTCCCAGCTGTTTCAGGATGCCCTCGAGCAGGTACGAGGTCGAAGTCTTGCCGTTGGTGCCGGTCGTTCCGAAGAGGAGTGGGGGTTGCTCAGCGGTGCGATAAACCCACGCCGAGATTTCGCCAAGCGCCTCGCGCGGAGAGGCGACGACGACGATCGGCAGCCCGGCAGCCTTTGCCAGTTCTGCGCCCTCGGCATCCGTGAGTATTGCGACCGCCCCGCCCTCGCGAGCTGCGGCCGCGTAACTCGCGCCGTGACTGTGCGCGCCGCGGATCCCGACGTAGAGGTCTCCCGGGTGCAGGTCGCTGGTGCTCAGTGTGACTCCACTGATCTCGACACCGTCGGAAGAGCCACTCGATTCGAGCTCGAATTCGGCAATCAGGCCGGCCAGAGAGCGAGCCTGTGGGTGCTCCGGGCGAAGGACCGGTGGAATCCGATCGGTCACGAGGTCCTCTTTCTTCGACTCGTCCCGGTTACCACGTGGTCTGGATGTACGGGGCTTTTGTCGTTGATGGTGCGACCCGGTACTTTTTGAGCACCTCGGTCATAACTTTCGTAAATGCCGGCGCTGCGCCAGCCGACGTCCCTAGCGTAGTAGGCCCGAACGTGACCACGACGACGTACTGCGGATCCTCCGCCGGGGCCATGCCCGCGACCGAGATGATGTATTTGTTTCCGTAGCCCGCGCCGTTTGCAGCGGCAACCTGCGCCGTTCCGGTCTTCGCCGCGATCCGATATCCGGGGATGCGCAGCAACGATCCGATCGGACCACCGGTCACAACGGTCTCGAGCATCGCGCGCACCTCATCGGCCGCTTTGGTGCTCACGACGCGCACCGGCTTGGCACTCGGCTGGTCGACGACCGTGCCGTTCGGAAGCGTGCATCCCTCGACCAGAGTCGACGGTTCGCGCACGCCATGGTTGGCAAGCGTCTCGAAGATCTGGGCCACCTGGACGGATGTTGCGCTCACGCCCTGGCCGAATTCGACCGAGCGATTCGTGACGACATCCCACGGCGGTTTCGTCACGTGTCCGGCCGACTGCTCTGCGCCGAAGTCGACAGCGGTCTTCGAGCCGACGCCGAACTTCAGCAGGTAGTCGTAACGCTGTTGGGCACCGAGCGACTGCGACAGGATCGATACCCCGATGTTCGACGAATTCTCGAGCACGCCGGCAGTCGTGTAGTGCAGAGTGCCGTGGTAAAAGGAGTCCTTGATGAATCCGCCGTTCGAAAGACGGTAGACCGGCGGCACGACAATCTCGGTCTTCGGCGTGATCTTTCCGGCATCGATCAGCGCGGCCACGCTCATCGCTTTGAAGGTCGAGCCGGGTTCATAGGGAGTACTGAAGGCAAGCGACCCAAATTGGTTGGGTTTGGATGCGTTCAGGTTGTTCGGGTCGACGGTCGGGTCATCCGCCACAGCCATCAGGTGGCCGTCCCGCACGCGCTCGACTACCGCGGTTGCCCAGGGCGCGCCAAGCTTCTTCCTCTGTGCGTCGATCGCCGCCTGCACCTCATACTGCAGGTCGCGGTCGATCGTGAGCTTGATCGTGCCCCCATTGACAGGATTCGTTTCCTTGACCGTGCTGCCGGGGATGCGTACTCCGTCCTCCCCGGTCTGATAGGTCGATTTGCCACTCTTGCTGGCAAGACACGTGTTGTAGGCGAGCTCGATGCCCGCCTGGGGGCCATCCGTTCCGACGAAGCCGACGAGGTTGCCTGCTATTGCGCCGTTCGGATAGCTGCGCGCCGGTGCCGTTTCGTAGTAGACACCGGGGATCTTGAGCTTCTGAACCGCGGTGAGTGTTGCGAGAGCGACGCCCTTCGTCAGGTACGCGAAGTTCGACTTTGGATTCTTTTCGACAATGGCAAGGAGGTCGCTCTCGTGCTGGCCGGTGATCTTCGCGATCGCGGCGAGCGACTGGTCGACGGGCACGAAGATCTTGTTCCCGTTGACCAGCTTGTGGGACCCCTTGAGGATCATCGATGGGGCGACGGTGATGTTGAACCGATCGACGCTCTGCGCGAGGACGACGCCATTCGTGTCGACGATTGCGCCGCGAACGCCGTCGGTCGTCACGGTCGTCGACTGGTTCTTCGCCGAGATCTCGTCGAGAGCCTTCGCCTGCACAACCTGAAGTTGGAACAGCCGCCCAGAGAAGACCGCCACGATGACGAAAATGGTGACCATTGTGAGCGAGAGACGCACTCCCACTCGTTTGGTCTTCGTCATTACCTGGTCCTAGTGAGTCACCGGTGAGGGCAGATCGCCCGTACCTGGCGCTGCGGTCTGCGCGCCTGCGGCCGCTGTGACAACCGGCCCGCTATTCGATTCTGTGCTGCCGGTAGCGGAATCCGCGTTATTCGAGCTGCCGTGTCCGCCAGTTGATGGGGAAACCAGAGGAACCGAGGTCAGCAGGGCGTTGGGAATGTGGTCAGTCGCCCCGTTTGAGGCTTTGAATGCCGTGCCGTGAGGCGCACCCTTGGTACTCCCGAGCACTTTCCCGGTCGAAAGGCGGATGAACGCCTGCTGGGGCGAGAGCACCATTCCCAGCTTCTGCGCGTTTGCGGCCAGGTTCTGCGTCGAACTCGCGTTGTTGACCTTCTCGGTGAGCGAAGACGCAACCCGACTGAGCGAACGCTCGTCCGCCTGAAGATGGGAAATCTTGTACGCGCCGCCTGACAACGCAATCGTGAGGAGCAGCTGGGCCAGGAAGATCGCAAAGATGGCACCTGTCGCCACGGCGGCGTACACGAGCTTCGGTCGGGCGCGTCGCTGGGTTCTCGTCGTGACGACTTGAACGCGACGCGGGACGGCGGGCTCTGGTTCGATGTGCCGAACGGGACGCCGCATCGGCGTCGCATAGGCAAGATTTGTGCTCACGCTGCAGCCCTCACTCGCTCAACCGCGCGCAGGCGAACCGGCGTCGCCCGCGGATTGGTGTTCTTCTCCGTCTCGCTCGCGAGCTCCGCGCCCCTGACGAGAAGTCGAAGTTCCGGCCGATGCTCCGGGAGCTCGACCGGAAGCCCAGCCGGGGCAGTCGAACTCGAGCCGGCAGCGAATGCGCGCTTCACGATGCGGTCCTCGAGCGACTGGTAGGAGAGCACCAGCATCCGACCGCCGACCGCGAGGGCTGCAATGCCGGCAGGAATTGCCCGTTCGAGCACCGACAACTCCTGGTTCACTTCGATGCGCAATGCCTGGAATACCCGCTTGGCCGGATGGCCGGTGCGCTTGACGGCTGCCGGAGTTGCGGCAATGATCAGGTCGACGAGCTGGCCCGATCGAGTAATTGGCTCGCGATCGCGCGCCTGCACGATCTTGCTCGCGTATCGCGGAGCGAGCTTCTCTTCGCCGAACTCATAGAAGATCCGGCGCAGGTCGGCCTCGCTGTATTCCGCGATGATGCGCTCGGCAGTGAGCGGCGACGTCGCATCCATTCGCATGTCGAGGGGCGCATCCTGCGAGTACGAGAACCCGCGATCGATGCGGTCAAGCTGCAACGAAGAAACACCGAGGTCAAACAGGATGCCGTCTGCCGCGGAGAAACCGTTAGCCAGAAGGGCGTCCAGCACGGCGTCGTAGACCGCGTGCACGAGGTGCACCCGGTCACCGAAAGGCTTCAGGCGCTCCCCCGCGAGACGCAGCGCCTCCTGGTCACGGTCGATCGCCACGAGCTGGAGCTCGGGAAACCGGCTAAGGAAGGCCTCGGAGTGTCCACCCATGCCGAGGGTCGCGTCGACCAGGACGGCGCCGGGTGTCCCCAGCGCAGGAGCCAGAAGTTCCACCGTGCGCTCGAGAAGCACAGGAGTGTGAAGTGAAGGAGTGTCCATGAGATGGCGGGCGTGATCCCTGGTAGAGAGTGAGATCGTGCCCCCAGCCGCTGATCCCCATCCATTCCGCGACCAGGCATCGGGGAAGAGTGCCTGGGTTCGAAACAGCTGAGGGTCAGCGTCTGGGCGCTAGAAGAGCCCGGGAATCACCTCCTCCGTGGTGTTGGCGAATCCTGCTTCCGTGTCGGCGTAGTACTGGTTCCACGCCTCGGTGTCCCAGATTTCGGCGCGAGATCCCGCACCGATCACCGTGAGGTCGCGGTCGAGCCCCGCGTATTCGCGAAGCCCGGCTGGAATGGTGACGCGACGCTGCTTGTCTGGCTGCTCCTGGTTTGCGCCGGAGAGGAAGAGACGCAGAAAGTCACGACCCTGCTTACTGGTGACCGGTGCCTGCCGGATCTTCTCGTGCAGGTCTTCGAACTCGCGGGTCGAAAACACGTAGAGACAGTGCTCCTGGCCGCGGGTGATGACGACGCCGGAGGCCAATTCATCCCAGAACTTGGCCGGAAGGATGATGCGGCCCTTTTCGTCGAGCTTGGGAGCGTAGGTGCCAAGAAACATGGCTCGCTCCCCTCAACGATCCGGCCAGAATTTCAGGTTGCCTCCACTTTACTCCACATAACTCCACAAAACTAGCAATATTGAGCGTTTTTCGATGCCTTCCCTCCCAGATGCCTGTTTTTGCGCGGAACGGCCCGGTGGAGGACGGTGGAGGGCTGTGCCCACAATTCGGCCCGTTAAATGGAAAAAACCCGCCTCACGGCGGGTCAGTCCTCGCGAAGGGACGCGAGATCACCGAATAGTCACGAAAGCGTCAGAACGTAACGCCCCGTCCGACGACGAAGCGGTGGTCTCGAGTGGCGGTTAGTGGAGGGCGCGACTACTCGTCGCGTTCCTCCTGGTGCTTTTCCCAGCGCTCGTTCAGATTTTGCAGGAACGACGGACCGCGGGACTCGGCAGGCGCAGCCTTATCGGTGGTCGGCGCTGAGCCGTGGCGCTGCTGGCTCGTAGCCGTGCGACCACCGCGTGGCGGGGTCAACGAGATGAGGACTCCGGCGAACATGGCAACGAACCCAATCACCCCGACGATGGGCTGACGGATGACGACGCCGGCGATCAGGGCGACGATGCCGACGATTGCGATGAGCACGCCGGTGAGAACGGTCGAATACGCGGGCTTGCCGCGTCGCGAAGAAACCGACGCCACGAAATCGGCGTCGTTGTGATAGAGACTGCGCTCCATTTCTTCGAGGAGTCGTTGCTCCTGCTCAGAAAGTGGCATCCTGCTCCCCTCACATCCGGGATTGAGCCAATAACTATTGCCAATAGTATCCCTCGGCTGCCTAGCTAGCATAGGAGCGTGCCTGTGAGTAAGCGGTTAGTTGACCTGATTCAACTTCGGATCGACGACTTCCTCGCACACCGGTCACCCGAGATCCTCGGCATCGCTCCCGAGCTCGACGTCTTCCTCGATTACTCCGCTTCGCTCCTGGCGTCCGGCAAGCGTTTCCGCGCCCTGTTCTGTTACTGGGGCTGGGATGCTGTCGGCGCTGGACGCGATGGTTTCGATCCGATCCAGCTGGATGAGACGCCGCGTGATTTCGACAGCGTTGTGAGCGTCGCCGCGGGACTCGAGCTCTTTCACGCCGCAGCACTCGTGCACGACGACATCATGGATCGCTCAGACACCAGGCGCGGGGGCGTCGCCGCGCACAAACGCTTCGAGGCCATGCACAGCGATCGCGGGTGGGCGGGAGCGGGCGCAGAGTTCGGGATCTCGGGCGCACTGCTGCTCGGGGACCTGCTGCTCGGTTGGAGCGATGAACTCGTCGACGAGGGTCTGCGGGGGCTCGAGCACCGCAGTTCGGCAAGCGCCGCACGCGGGGAGTTCAATCGAATGCGCACGGAGGTGACGGCGGGCCAGTACCTCGACATCCTCGAGGAGAGCTCCTGGCTGGCTACCCCCGAGGCGGAGCAACTCACGCGCGCCCACAGAGTGATCGTCTACAAGTCCGCGAAGTACAGCGTCGAAGCCCCACTGGCAATCGGCGCCGCGCTCGGCGGTGGAAGTCTCGCTCAGGTGGCCTCGCTCCGCGAGTTCGGACTTCCACTAGGCGTCGCCTACCAACTGAGAGACGACATGCTCGGCGTGTTCGGTGACCCGGAGGTGACGGGAAAACCCGCGGGCGACGATCTTCGAGAGGGCAAGCGCACTGTACTAATAGCGCTCGCTCGCGCGGGCCTGCCGGGAAACGCGGTGCGGCTGCTGGACGAACTCCTCGGCGATCCCGACCTCGACGCCGGACAGATTCGGATGCTTCAGAGCACGATCGAGCAATCGGGAGCCGTAGAAAAAGTCGAGCGGATGATTGCAAACAACGTCGAGCTAGCGCGAGCCGCACTCGCTCACGCCCCGCTGAGTCCGCTCGCTCTGCTCCAATTGGGCGAGTTGACCGACACTGTGATCAACCGCGCGGCCTAACCGGCGCAGCCGCACAGATTCGGCTAGAAGCCGAGGGCCTGGGCTACTCGGCGCACCTCGGCCTTGCGTCCGGCCTTCAGCGCATCGATCGGGCTCACACCCAGACTGTCATCGGTCGTAAGCAGCCAGTGCATGGCCTCTTCGTCGCTGAACCCGCTGTCGCCGAGCACGACGAGTGTGCCTCGGAGCTCCGTCATGGGCTCACCGTCGACGATGAAGTCGGCGGGAACCCTCCACACACCGTCGACACGCTGGGCCAGGAGCGCCCGATCCTCGATCAGGCGGCGTACCTGACTGACCTTGAGCCCGAGTTGCTCGGTGAGGTCGGGGATCGTGAGCCACTGCACGTCTGGTAGTTCAGCCACGCCTAAATCTTTCCACGCAGTGAATCCTTCCACGGAGGACGGGTTCTCGCCGGGATTGACCTGCCTGTTTCGCGTCAGTTCACTCCAGTCACACGAGTCACAATGATTGACACCAATACATTTCTGTGTCACCTTGGGTGTCTGGGCAGCACGGGGGTGCTGACCACGCGCGAGGACCCAGCAGCTGACGGGTCGAGAATTATGGCGGGAATCTCATGTCGGAGGATCTGGACCGAGGCGACTTTGGACGCCGCGACCTCGGTAGCGGCGATTTGGCATCATCGCCATTCGCTGGGCTGGTACCAACTCGACTCCGCGAGGGTCCACCTCGAATATCCTCATCGCCCGCGGCGGCCGGTCGCCATCTGGCACCCCGCGACAGCTCGAGGGTGACGAGGAACGTCCTCGCAACCATGCCCATCGTGTTGGTTGGCACGCTTGCGATGAGCGCGCTGAACCTGGGCGGCGCTCACGCCGACAACAGCGAGGCGAACCGCAACCAGAAGCCCCGCTTTGACACGTCGGACCTCGGCTCGTTTGACATGGTCGCAAAGACCACTTCCGCGACCATCGCGGCGCAGCCACAAGACACCGTCACAACGACGGGTGGCACGCTCACCGTCGCATCCGTAACAGTGCCTTCCACCTACAAGGTTCGCTCCGGTGACACGGTCAGCGGAATTGCCGGTCGGTATGGGCTCTCGACGGCCTCGGTGCTTGCGCTCAACGGTCTCAGCTGGAAGTCCCTGATCTTCCCCGGACAGGTGCTCAAACTCACCAAGACCACGAGTTCCAAGCCAGCCGTCAGCACGACCTCGACTCCCCCGAAACCGTCGACTCCGACCGCGCCAACGACGGCCACTGGGTCGGGCAGTAAGTACACGATCAAGGCGGGCGACACTATCACCGCGATCGCGAAGAAGTTCGGAGTCACGGTGTCGGCCGTGCTTGCGGCCAACAACCTCAAGGCGACGAGCATCATCTATGCCGGGCGCACGCTGATCATCCCGTCAACGACGACGTCCAGTTCGACTGGTTCTTCGGGATCGTCGGGCTCTTCCGGCTCCGGAACGCAGACCTCCCAGGTTGGATCTGTGGTTGTGCCGCTGAGCCCGACCATGAAGACGAACGCGCAGACCATCATTTCCGTTGGCAAGAACCTCGGCGTGCCGAGCTACGGCATCATCGTCGCCCTCGCGGCTGCAGCACAGGAGTCCGGCCTCATCGACCTCTCCTCGGGTGACCGTGATTCCGTCGGCCTGTTCCAACAGCGCCCGAGCACGGGCTGGGGCACAAAGGCCCAACTGCTCAACACGACCTACGCGGCCGAACTCTTCTACGGCGGCCCGAGCAACCCGAACAAGGGCGTCACGCGGGGTCTCCTCGACATCCCCGGCTGGCAGTCCATGTCCGTGACCCAGGCGGCTCAAGCCGTGCAGATTTCCGCGACGCCAACCGCGTACGCGAAGTGGGAAACTTCCGCCCGGGCGTGGTTCGCTCAGCTCGGCTGATTTGCGCAACTAACCGAGCGTTACCACAGGGAATGTGCTTTACGGCCGTGTTCCGACCGGTCGCCGCGGTGCCCGAAACTACAATCAAATAGTGAATGTAGGGGCAACGGACGCGATGATCGGTCGTCTCGTCGACGGCCGGTACCAGGTTCGCTCCCGCATTGCGCGCGGCGGCATGGCCACCGTCTATCTCGCGACCGACCTTCGTCTCGAACGCCGCGTGGCCATCAAGGTCATGCACGGCCACCTCTCCGACGACACGAAGTTCAGGGAACGCTTCATCCAGGAGGCTAGGAGCGCCGCGCGGTTGGCGCACCCGAACGTCGTCAACGTTTTTGACCAGGGCCAGGACAGCGACATGGCGTATCTCGTCATGGAGTACCTGCCCGGCATTACACTGCGTGACCTGCTTCAGGAGCACGGTAAACTCACCACCGAGCAGACTCTCGACATCCTCGAGGCCGTGCTCGCCGGCCTCTCCGCCGCGCACAAGGCAGGCATCGTTCATCGTGATCTGAAGCCGGAGAATGTGCTGCTCGCGGATGACGGCCGCATCAAGATCGGCGACTTCGGATTGGCGCGCGCAGCGAGTGCAAACACTGCGACCGGTGCGGCGCTGCTCGGCACGATCGCGTACCTTTCCCCGGAGCTCGTGACACGCGGAGTGGCCGACGCGCGAAGTGACATCTACGCAGTCGGCATCATGACCTACGAAATGGTCACGGGAGAGCAGCCGTTCAAAGGCGAACAGCCCATGCAGATCGCCTACCAGCACGCCAACGACTCCGTGCCGACCCCCAGCACGCTGAATCCCAGGGTGCCGCACGAGATCGATGAACTAGTGCTGTGGGCTACCGCTCGCGAGCCGGACGAGCGGCCGCGCGACGCGCGAGTGATGCTCGATGAGGTCATCGCAGTTCGACGTGAGCTGGATGCAGCATCCACCCAGGCCGTCACGGCGACCCAGCGAACCATGGTGATGCCGACCGCCGTCGCCCCGTCGCGAGGCTCCACCTCCGAGACTCAGGTTCTGGCGCCTGCCGCCCGTCGGCTAGCACCAACCGTGTCGCCGGCCGTCGACGAACTCGCGGCGAAGTCGCGGAAGCGACGCGCGCGCGGGTGGTGGCTGTTCGCTCTCGTCCTGGTGGTAGCGGCCGTGGTGAGCGGCACTGCCTGGTATTTTGGAGCCGGCCCGGGTGCGCTCGTCACGATTTCTGACGTGCGCGCCGATTCCGTGAACAACGCGACTGCCGCGCTGAAGGCGGATGGTCTCAACGTCGCGAAGGCGACGCAGCATGCCTATGATCCGACGGTACCCGTCGGTGCTGTCATGGGCACGGTGCCCGCGATCGGAACCCCGGTCGCGAAGAGTGGTACCGTCACGCTGGTCAGGTCGGATGGCCCGCGGCCGTATCCGCTGCCAGATGTGCGTGGCAGCGCCGAGGACCTCGCCAGGTCGCGGCTGTCGCACTTCAGCGTTGCCGGCCAGTCGATTGAGCAATTCGACGCCAAGGCCAAGAGCGGCGAAGTGCTTGACTACCTCGACGCCAACGGCAAGAGTCTCGTCGGTCACCAGACCTACGGTGACCAGCAGAAGATCACGCTCGTCGTCTCCGCCGGTGCGCTTCCCGCTGTGGCAGGAATGTCGGTCCAGGCCGCGGAAACCTTGCTCTCCAACGCCGGGCTCACTGCAACGCCAGGCGCACAGACGTACAGCGACACCGTTCAGAAGGGCGAAGTCATCGGGGTGGACCCCGAGCCAGACGCCAAGGGCAACCCGCGCGTCTTCCGCAAGGGCGATAAGGATGTTGAGCTCATCATCTCCCGCGGCCCACAGCTCGTCGAGGTGCCCAACGTCATCGGCGAGACCTGGTTGCAAGCCAAGGCCGCGCTCATCAAGGCGGGCTTCAAGAACCTCGCGTACAGCGGCCTCGCCGATCTCGCGCCCAACGCGGTAACGGTGGAGAGCGTGAATCCGGGCTACCCGAACAAGGTCGCCAAGACGACCAAGCTCGTGATCAAGTTCAACGGGTTCTAGACACTCGCGGGTTCGGAAGCGCCCAGTTCCTCGGCCACCAGGAACGCCAACTCCAACGACTGCATGTGGTTCAGTCGCGGATCGCACAGCGACTCGTAGCGGGTCGCGAGGTCTGCCTCATCGATCTGCTCCGAGCCGCCCAGGCACTCAGTCACGTCGTCACCAGTGAGTTCGATGTGTATGCCGCCAGGGTAGGTTCCGGCCGCGCGGTGTGACTCGAAGAAGCCCTTGACCTCGTCGACGATGTCGTCGAAGCGCCGAGTCTTGTAGCCGGTGGGCGTAGTGAGCCCGTTGCCGTGCATCGGGTCGGTGATCCACAGCGGATTCGCATCCATGCCCTTGATCGCCTCAAGAAGCGGCGGGAGTGCATCCCGAACCTTGCCTGCGCCCATGCGCGAGACGAACGTGAGTCGCCCGGGCTCGCGATTCGGGTCGAGCTTGTCGATCAAGCGCTCCATGTCGTCGGGAGTCGTCGTTGGTCCGAGCTTCACTCCGATGGGGTTACGGATGCGGCTGAAGTAGTCGACGTGCGCGCCATCCAGTGCCCGAGTGCGCTCCCCGATCCAGACAAAGTGCGCCGAGGTATTGACCGGGGTCCCGTTGCGCGAATCGATGCGGGTCATCGGCCTCTCGTAGTCCATGAGAAGGCCCTCGTGGCTCGAGTAGAACTCGACGCGCTTGAGCTCGTCGAAATCCGCCCCTGCTGCAAGCATGAAGCGAATGGCCTTGTCGATCTCGTTCGCCAGTTTCTCGTAACGGTGGTTCGCCGGGTTCGAGGCGAAGCCGCGGTTCCAGCTGTGCACCTGGCGCAGGTCGGCGAAACCACCCTGCGTGAACGCGCGGATGAGGTTCAGCGTCGACGCTGCCGTGTGGTAGCCCTGCACGAGACGGCGCGGGTCGGCCTCGCGTGACTCCGGCGTGAAGTCGTAACCATTCACGATGTCGCCGCGGTAGGCGGGCAGAGTCACGTCGCCACGCGTCTCCGTTTCGCTCGAACGTGGCTTGGCGAACTGGCCGGCCATGCGTCCCATCTTGATGATGGGCATTGATGCGCCGTAGGTCAGCACTACTGCCATCTGCAGGATCGTCTTAACTCGGTTGCGAATGGCTTCCGCCGTTGCTCCCGCGAACGTCTCGGCGCAGTCGCCGCCCTGAAGCAGGAACGCCTCACCCCTGGCCGCCTTGGCGAGTCGGTCACGCAGGATGTCGACCTCACCCGCGAACACGAGTGGCGGCAGAGTTGCGATCTCGGCGCTCGCTGCGGCGACGGCATCCGGATCCGGCCAGGCGGGCTGTTGGCTGATGGGGAGCGTCCGCCAATAGTCGAGACCAGCGATGACTGCTGGATCTGCGCTGACTACTGGTTCGTCGGACGGGTCTACCACGGTAGTTTCCTTGCATCGAGAGATGAGAATGGGCCACGAGGCCCAGCGAATCAGCCTAGCGGGCTGGCGCCCCGCTTGCCTTCTCCTTCACCGATGACGCATACACGTCGACGTATTCCTGCCCGCTCAGGCGGTTCAGTTCGTACATGATCTCGTCGGTGATCGCCCGCAGCACGAAGCGGTCACCCTCGAGGCCCTCGAAGCGAGAAAAGTCGAGCGGGGCGCCGAACACGATGCCGATCCTGCGCACCTTGGGGATCGTCGTGCCAGTCGGCATGACGCGGTCGGTGTCGACCATTGCGACGGGGATGACCGGAACTCCGGCTTCGAGGATCATGCGCGCGACGCCGGTACGGCCGCGGTACATCCGACCGTCGGGGCTGCGCGTGCCCTCCGGGTAGATGCCGAGCTGCTCGCCCCTCGCCAGAACGGCCAGACCCGTGTTGAGCGATGCTTCGGAGGCTTTGCCGCCGGATCGATCGATCGGAAGCATCCCGGTGGCGGTGAAGAACGTCCTGGTGAAGTAGCCCTTCAACCCCGTTCCGCGAAAGTAGTCCGCCTTCGCGAGGAAGGAGATGCGCCGATCGAGAACCAGCGGCAAGAAAATCGAATCGATGAAAGAGAGGTGGTTGCCCGCGAAAATCACCGCGCCGCTTTTTGGCACGTTCTCACGCCCGACAACCCACGGACGAAAGACCGTCAGAACAAGCGGTCCGACGATGAGGTTCTTGAGAAGCCAGTACAGCATTCGACCCTCCCAGCCAGCGCCAACTCTACTGAGCCGAACGGCCTAGCCGCGAGCCTCCGCGTGGATGCGAGCGAGATCCGCCGCGCCAACGACGCCAGCGTTGTTGACAAGCTCCGCCGTCGCGAACTGCGGCTCCGGGTGGTAGCCGCGTGCCGGCAGATGCGACACAAACGCCTCACGGATCGGGTCGAGCAAGAGGTCACCCGCGACCGCCACTCCCCCGCCGAAAACGAACACCTGCGGGTCGAGCACCGCCGCAAGGCTCGCGCACGCCGCCCCGAGCCAACCGCCAAGTTCGCGCAGGGCCTGCAGCGCGCCCGCGTCCTCGGCAGAAATGAGGTCGCCGACCTGATCCCCGGTCAGGATGCCGGTCTGCTCGCGTGCCTGCGCGAGGGCCAACCCGATGCCGCCGACATCCGCGATGGCGTTCGCCATCCGGAGCAGGGCACGGCCAGAGCCGTACTGCTCGATGCAGCCACGAGCGCCGCATCCACAGGGAAGGCCGTCCGGCACGACGCGCATGTGACCGATTTCGGCACCGGCACCAAAACCGCCGCGGAAAAGTCGATCCTGGGCGACGATGGCGCCACCAACGCCCGTGCCGATGGTCAACATCGTCATGTCGCTGTAGAGGCGCCCGGCTCCGAACCGGAACTCTGCCCATCCGGCGGCGTTCGCGTCGTTGTCGATGGTGATGTCGAGGTTGATGCGCTGCTGCAGACGTTCGCGTAACGGCTCATTGCGCCAACTGATGTTGGGGGCGTAGTACACCGTCGATTGCGCCGCGTCGATGAAGCCCGCGGCGGCGACGCCTGCGGCCGCGACATCCCGTCCCTCGGCGAGGCGATCGATCATGTCGACGACCGTGTCAACGATCGCGCTCGCGTCACCGGCAGGAGTCGGTCGACGTTCCTCAACGAGGATGTCGCCCTCGTCGCTGACCAGAGCGCCAGCTATCTTCGTTCCGCCAATGTCGATACCGATCGCATGCACGAGAGACGAGTTTAGCCGCGCGGCGTGGCCTTGCTGGCCGCGCTGTCATCCCGTCGGTGGTCCGAGAATTTGCATCGTAGAGTTGAGTCGATATTCATCGGTGCCGAGGGAGATACCGTGCAGCAATTTGATATGCCCGCCGCAGTCGAGGCCGACCCGAACGCGAACGCAACGGATCTGCTGGTCGAGCGCGTGCGCAAGACGCCCGACCTGGCGATCTTCGCGCTGCCGCAGAGCGACGGCACGTGGACGGATGTCACCGCCGCCGAGTTTCTGACCCAGGTGCGCGCCCTGGCCAAGGGTTTCGTCGCCGCTGGAATCCAGCCAGGTGACAAGATCGGCATGATGTGCCGCACTCGCTACGAGTGGACCCTCATCGACTTCGCCGTCTGGTTCGCGGGCGCCATCCTCGTCCCGGTGTACGAGACCTCATCGCCCCATCAGATCCACTGGGATCTCGAAGACTCCGGCGCTATCGCGATGATCACCGAGACGGTAGAGCTCTTCTCGCGATTCGACGAGGTGCACGGCGACCTGCCGCTCGTCTCGCAGGTCTGGAAGATCGACCTTGGCGACCTCGACAAGCTGGCCGCATCGGGCACGGGCGTCACGGACGAAGAGATCGAGCGTCGGCGCACCCTGGCCAAGGGATCGGACATGGCGACGCTCATCTACACGGCGGGCACCACCGGCAAGCCCAAGGGCTGCGTGCTGACTCACTCGAACTTCGTTGAGCTGTGCCGCAACGCCGTCGCCGCGATTCCGGAAGTTGTCAACACCGGAGCGAGCACCCTGCTGTTCATCACGACGGCACACATTTTCGCCCGCTTCATCGCCGTGCTCTGTGTGCACGGCGGCGTGAAGGTCGGCCACCAGGGTGACACCTCTCAGCTACTGCCAGCCATGGCGTCTTTCCGCCCGAGCTTCCTGCTCGCGGTGCCGCGGGTCTTCGAAAAGGTCTACAACTCTTCGGAGCAGAAGGCGGAGGAGGGTGGCCGCGGCAAGATCTTCCGCAAGGCGGCAGCGGTCGCGATCGCGCACTCGAAGGCCCTCGACGCAGGCAAGGTGCCGCTCGGTCTCGCGGCGCAATTCGCCTTGTACGACCGGCTCGTGCTTTCCAAGATCCGCAAGGCGCTCGGCGGCCGCGTCAAGTACGCCGTCTCAGGCTCAGCGCCGCTCGGCCTGTACCTCGGTCACTTCTACCGCAGCCTCGGTCTTACCATCCTCGAGGGCTACGGACTCACCGAAACGACGGCGCCGCTGACGGTCAACCTGCCGTCGAACTTCAAGATCGGCAAGGTTGGGCCACCACTGCCCGGCGTGTCGATTCGCATCGCGGAGGACGGCGAGATCCAGGGCAAGGGCATCGACATTTTCGCCGGATACTGGCAGAACGAGAAGGCGACCAGCGAAGCGTTCGATGGCGAGTGGTTCCGCACCGGTGACATCGGCACGATCGACGAGGACGGCTACCTGACGATCACTGGACGCAAGAAGGAAATCATCGTGACGGCCGGCGGTAAGAACGTCTCGCCCGCAGCGCTCGAGGACCCGATTCGCTCCAACCCGATCGTCGGCCAGGTCATTGTCGTCGGAGAGCAGAAGCCGTTCATCGCCGCCCTCGTCACTCTTGACCCGGAGATGCTGCCCGCGTGGCTGAAGAACAACGGCCAGGACCCGAAGCTGAGCATCGCAGAGGCCGCGAAGAATCCCGCGGTGATCGCTGAAGTGCAGCGGGCGGTGGATGCCGCGAACAAGCACGTTTCGCGCGCCGAGTCGATCCGTAAGTTCCAGATCCTTGATGTCGACATGACGGAGGCGAGCGGGCACCTGACGCCCAAGCTCAGCATCAAGCGCAACGTGATTCTGAAGGACTTCGCCGACACGATCGAGGGCCTCTACGTCGGTGCTCCCGCCGACGCGGACGCCGCCGCCCCCGCCAAGAAGTAGCTCCACTCACTCCCCGCGTGAAACTGCGGGATTGTTGGCCCGGTGGTGGTCATTCGACTCACTTGGCCAACAAACCCTCACACTCGCGAGGTCTGGCCGCCGGGACGCGCACTAGTACCAGGGCGCCTGGCGAATGAGGCGCATGGCCTCGCGCTTGGTCTCGGGCTCGAGTCCCTCGATGAAGAGGTGTCCGTCGAGGTGGTCGGTCTCGTGCTGCAGCGCCTGCGCCATGATGCCTTCGCCCGCGAGTTCAATCTCATTGCCATCAAGGTCGATTCCCGTCGCCCTTGCGTACGGGTAACGCTTGCGCAGGAAGTAAAATCCCGGCACAGACAGGCAGCCCTCGTCTACCAGCTCTGGCTCACCACTGACCTCGGCGAGCACCGGGTTGATGATGTAGCCGACCTCACCGTCGATGTTGTAGCTGAACGCGCGCAGCCCCACGCCGATCTGATTCGCTGCGACACCCGCGCGGCCGGGCACCTCGACGGTCTCGATCAGGTCCTCTATGAGGCCTTTGACTCGAGGATCACCGGGCGCGATGGGATCGCAGGCCGACCGGAGGACGGGGTCTCCGAACAGCCTGATTTGCCGTTCTGTCATCCGGCGTGCTCTCGCCTGACCGGAAGGCCGTCCATCACGAGCGCCGCGAGTTCACGCGAAGCATTCAGAGTCAGCGGCTTCAAATCCTTGTAGCTGATCACCGAACCCGCGGCGAGCTGCGGGTCGTATGGAATGCGCACCACTTCGCGAACGCGGGAGATGAAGTGTGCCTCGATCTCCTCCAGCTTGACCAGATTGGTCCCCTGGGTTGCCGTGTTGAGCGCGACGACGGCGTTTCGCACGAGGTCACCGTATCCATTCGCTTCGAGCCAGGTCAGTGTCTCAGAGGCGAGCCGTGCCTCGTCGACGCTGCCGCCGGAGACGATCACGACCGAATCAGCGCGCTGCAGCGTTGCCCTCATGACGGAGTGCACGATGCCGGTGCCGCAGTCGGTGAGCACCAGGGAGTAGTACCGGGCCGCGAGGTCTGCGACCACGTTGTAGTCGTTTTCGTCGAATGCCTCCGACAGCATGGGGTCGGTGTCGGAGGCCAGAACATCCAGCCGAGTTTCATCGCGGGACACCAGCGTGGTGAAGTCGGTGAAACCGCTGATCGAGGCCGCCTTAGTGACGACATCCCGAACCGTGGCCCGCGTCTGCTTGTTGATGCGTTCCGCCAGGGTCCCGCGGTCGGGGTTGGCGTCAATCGCGATGACGCGGTCTTCCCGGACGCTCGCGAGCGCCATCCCGAGCAGGGCCGTGATGGTCGTCTTGCCGACGCCGCCCTTGCGGGTGAGGATCGGGATGAAGCGCGCGCCACCATCGAACTGTTTTTCGATGCGCGCGTTCATGGCTTTGCGATCGCGAACCTTCTGCGAGTCGCCAAGATTGACGCCGTGGAAAGTGATCGTGTAGACGAACGTCTGCCAGCGGCCCTCCGGTGCCGGCCTGCGCTTCTTGCGGACATCGAGCAGGCGGTCCGCCGTGAGCATTGCGGCGGGCTCCGGTGACTGCGAGTGTTCACCACGGAGGCTGTCGCGCCTCGTGTACACGGAACCGGTCGGGACGGGCCCGGTCGACGCTGCAAAGCCGGCGTCACCACGATCAGCGCTGTTCATAGGATCAGCGCTGTGCACCGCGATGGGCCCAGTGAGATAGGACGGGCTCGTTGGTGACAGCGCGGGCGTTGGAACGCTGAGCGGAGTCGTAGGGGTCGCAACGACCGGCACCGAGGTGGTCGATGGCACCAAGGTCTCGACATAGCCGGGGTTTACTGCAACGCCGTCGATCGCCACCGCAATCTCGTGGTCGGGAACGGAGTGCACGGTCGCCGGCAGGTCGACGCTGAAGTTCAGGTTCTCTGGCAGCGGAGCTCCTGGAGCCTGTGGCGACTTCACGGTTGACGAAATTCGCCTGGCGGGCGTTCGCGGCTGAACCTTCTTGGAGGAATCCGTGCCCTGCTCCGACACGGAATCGGTGGCCGGCACAGGTGCCGGGACGGTCTGCTCTTCTTTCGAGTCCTGCGCGCTTGACTTGCTTCGCTGCGTCACCAAAACGGATGTCCCTTGTCTGTCATCGATTATCTAGAGTACTGCCGCGTGCAATCGCCGAAACAGCGTTGCCCTCAGGACACATCCACGATAAGGTCGCCCGCGTCAACCTGCTGGGTCTTCGGAATTGCAACACGCTTCACCGTTCCGGCCACGGGAGAGGTGATCGCGGCCTCCATCTTCATCGCCTCGATGGATGCGACCGCCTGGCCAGCCGCAACCGCCTGGCCCTCCTCGACCTGGAGTGTCACGACACCGGAGAAGGGCGCGGCGATGTGGCCTGGCTTCGCGGGATCGGCCTTCTCTGCGGCCTTGCTCTGCACACTCACGCCTCGATCGCGAACGAAGACGGGGCGCAGTTGGCCGTTCATCGTCGTCATGACCGTGCGCATGCCCTTGTCGTCGGCCTCGCCGATCGCCTCGAGCCCGACGTAAAGGCTGACGCCCTTACTCATCTCGACGACGTGCTCCTGACCTTGCCTGAGGCCGTACAGGTAGT
>DASXNG010000010.1:0-19327 GCA_036495225.1 Galbitalea sp. | reverse complement strand
GCACATCGTCGACAACGGTGACTTCCTCGAAGTACAGCCGCTCTTTGCGCCCAACATCGTGATCGGGTTCGGTCGCGTCGAGGGTCGGTCGGTCGGCATCATCGCCAACCAGCCGCAGTCGATGGCCGGAACGCTCAACATCGACGCGGGCGAGAAGGCATCCCGTTTCGTTCGCTTTTGCGACGCATTCTCGATTCCGATTCTCACTCTCGTCGACGTGCCAGGCTACCTTCCGGGCACCGACCAGGAGTGGACGGGCGTCATCCGCCGTGGAGCGAAGCTGCTCTACGCCTACGCGGAAGCGACGGTTCCGCTCGTCACAGTGATCACGCGAAAGGCGTACGGCGGCGCATACATCGTTATGGGCTCCAAGCAGCTTGGTGCCGACCTCAACTACGCGTGGCCGACGGCCGAGATCGCCGTCATGGGCGGACAGGGAGCCGTCAACATCCTCTACCGCAACGAGATCAAGGATGCCGAGGCAGCGGGCGAGGATGTCGCGGCGGTGCGTACGCGTCTCGCCAACGAATACACGTACAACGTCGCGTCCCCGTTCCTTGCTGCCGAGCGCGGAGAACTCGACGGAATCATCGAACCCGCCGCGACTCGCGTGACGGTGATCAAGGCACTGCGTGCGCTCCGCACGAAGCGTGCGGTTCAGCCGCCAAAGAAGCACGGGAACATTCCCCTGTGAGCCCGTCGGAGTCTGACGGCGAGCAGGAACCGGAGGAGGTCGATGCTGTCGCCTCCGGCATCCGTGTCGTGGCAGGAAATCCGGATGCCGCGGAACTGGCCGCCGTCACCGCAGTTCTCGCCGGCGTGCTCGAAGAACTCGCGGCAGCCGAGGGGCGGCGTGAACTGACCGGTCCGTCTGCCTGGCAGCGAAGTCAGCGTGCGGTTCGATCGCCGATTCGCCCCGGATCAGGCAACTGGCGCAGCTTCAGCGCCTAAATTTGGAAGCCGTGTCCCCCAAAGTGGGCACATGCTCAAGGGGCCATTGCGGGTATTCTCAGTTTGTACCCCGTTTTTTAGATCAGGTTTAGGCCGTTTCCATTGAAAAACTGGCCAGTATGAGGACTCCCGTACACTTTTGTACCCCATATGTCCCCCTAAATGACGACTTTGCAAGGGACTCCAAGACCGGCATTATTAGTTGTGCTAGGTGTCTCTCTTTGAGTTACACCACCAGATCATTGGCCGACTAGGGTAAGCGGGCCAATGACTTGGGGGCGGGTCAGGGCGATATTCGGGTTGTCGCCCTGACCCGGGTTTTAGCGTAGGGCCGGAGATTGCAGCAACTGCTCTCCGGTCCTATTGCTGTATTTGCCGGGCGTTACGTCGCTGGGGCACCGCCGACCGCTATGCGGCGGCTCACGAGTATTCGCTACCTTTGGGACAACCAGATCGCGGATGGGCCAGGGCGACACATATCGTCCGTGCCCGCTTTTGGGGATGAAGAGCTACAGGGGCAGTTACACAGACCGGGGGATTTCCAGCCAGAGGTCGACCTCGTCTTCCTCGAGGGACTCCTGGCCCAGTTCGCTGGCACTGTCATCACCAACGGTGCGAAGACCGACGACGGTGACGGCGACATCCGAACCCTCAGGCACCGTCCTCGCGATGACCTTGTCCGCGTCGGTTTGCGCCAGCGCCTCTGCGAGACGCCCGAGCACGCGATCGAGGTCGGCGTCGGAGAGGTCGTCGATACCGCCCTCATCGAGCAGGGTCACGGTTGCTCCCCTCCGGCGAGCGGTCATCACCTGCTCGCGAACCGCGGCGTTCAGCAGCTTGCGTCCGCGGATCTCATCCCTGATCGCGCCCTCGAGATACAGGCACTCCTGCCGTTGCTCCTCCGTCAGCCTGCCATTTGTCGCTTCGATGGTCGTCAGCATGTCCAGGGCCATCGAACTGGTCTGCTCCAGCCGGAACTGCCGCTCGAAGACATGCGCCTCCTGAGCGGCCTGCCAGTCGGTCGCCTCACGCTCAGCACGTGCGAACCGCTGCGCATCGCGAGTTGCCTTCGTAAGGCCATTGCTCAAGACATGCGAGATGGCCACCCAGACAACGCTGCCGACCACGCCGATAGCGCCCAGGGCGCCGACGTTCGCCCACAACACCGTCTGCACGACCAGGAAACCGACGCCGACCCACGCGAACGCGTGCCGTCGCCTGGTCGACGTGATCGTCATGAGAGTTCCGACCGCTGCCACGTACCAGGTGCCGTAGCCATTCGATTTCGTCGGATCGAGTTCCGCCGTCACAAGGAGGGGCAGCGCAATCGCCACGACGACCGTGAACGCGGCGAGCCAGATCGGCATTCTGGTCGGGCCGATGGGCACGAGACTGAGAATCGATCCGAGCGCGTACAGCGCCATCGCCGCAAAGATCGGCCCATCGTGCACGGGGATCTGCTGCGTCAAAGAATATGTGGCCAGACCCAGGTGGTAGGCGGAGAAGAGCGCAGCCATGCCAACGATCAGGTAGCGGGGAACTCCGATGTTCACGTGAGGCCCTCGCTCTCGGGAATGAGGAGCTCACCGGTGTCGCGGTCAGCGACCGTCGCCGAACCCTCCTGCGCGGGCCAACGCACGGTGACGATCGCTCCGTTGCCCGGACTCGATGCGATGCCCGCAATTCCGCCGGCGTTCGAGACGCGTTCGATGATGGACACTCGAACGCCGAGGCGCTGGGTGGGGATGGAGCCAAGGTCGAAGCCTCGACCGTTGTCTCCGACCACGACCTCCATGCCGCCGGGACGAACCCCCTTGATGGCCACCCAGCGCTTGAGCTTTGGCAGGTCGCCGGCGTGCTGCACGCTGTTGACCATGGCCTGTACGGCTGCCGCAAACACGGCGTCGCCCACCGCCGACGGCATCGAGCGCGGACCGACATCCGCCACTCGCAGCTCAAACGGCTTTGCCATGCCTCTCGCGGCGTCTGCTACTCGTTTGGCGACAACCCGCAGCCGGACGGTCGAGCCGTCGTCCGGTTGTACGAGGGCGGCGTCGTGCAGGTAGCCGATCGCGTTGCCAGCCATCACGGCCGCAAGTTCCATCCCCTCCGGCGTGTAGGCGCGTGCGGCAGAAATGAGAGTCGTCAGGACGCTGTCATGCACGATCGAGTCGACCTGCACGCGCTCGATTTCGGTCGCATGATGGCGAACCGCGTGCCCATAGCGCTCGAGAGCCTGGCTCTGCGCGACATCGACGTTGGTCGCCGTCTGCCGCAGCATCGTGACGATGATCAGCACGGCGCCGCCAAGGATGATCGAGTACACAGAGTCGAGGATCGCGTGAGGGATCGCCTCTGAACCGCCAGCCGGAGTCATCCGAATGATTCCGTAGAGGCTCGGCACCACGAACAGATATGTGGCGGCGAGCCGCGTCGAGAACGCGATTGCGGCCGTCGAGGTGCCGACCGTGACCAGGTAATACAGCCACTGGTTATCAGTTTGGGCGTGCGGTGCGACCACCGCAAAGGGCCAGGTCAGCAGCGCGAGAACGTAGATGACGGCGACGACGCCCTGCGATGCCCGAACGAATCGCACGACGATCGAGCACATCAGCGCGACGATCAAACTGACAAAGAGCGCGACGATGACCGTGATCGACCAGGCCGGGTTCGACTCCGCGAGTTGTGCCAGAAGTGCCGGGACGGTCTGAGCGGCGAACACCAGGCTGCCAACCGCGACCGATCGCGACAGAACGATCTCGATCTGTTTGCGGCTGATCGGGTTGCGCGCCGCCTTCAACTGTGGCGCGGGCTTGGTGGCCGGGCTAAACGGCATCCTCACCGTCCGGATCAAGCCCCGGAAGTATGCCGTCCTCAACTGCACGACGAAGCAGGTCGACCTTGGTTGGGGCCGGACGCCCGACCTCGACGTACTTGATTCGTATGCGATCGAGGTATTCGCGGGCCGTCGAATACCCGATGCCGAGTTGCTCTGCTGCCAGTTTCAGCGGAAGGCCGGAGGCATAGAGATGCAGGATCTCACGTTCGCGGCGGCCAAGCTGCGCCTTCGAGAAGTCACGGTCCGCATCGATCGCGGTCGCCCATTCGAGGTTGTTCAGCACCTCGCCGCGGGCAACGGTCGCCGCGGCCTGCAAAACCGTCTTGGTCGCCGATGACTTCGGGATGACGCCGGCTGCGCCAGCCGCGAGAGCCTCGCGAACGCTCGCAACCCGGTCGGCGATGCTGTGAACGAGTACCGCGGCGCCGATCGCCTGCACGCGCTTCACGTTGTCTGTCACAGTCGAGCCGTCGCCCAGCGACAGGTCGAGGACGACGACGTCGACCTCTCGGCCCACCAGGCCGACGATGAGTTCGTTGACGGTGGCCGCGGCCATGACGAAGTCGTAGCCCTCATCGAGGAATGCCGCCTTGAGACCCAACCTCACCGACTCGTGGTCGTCAACGACGGCGACGCGAACCGTTCCCGGCCGGGATCCAGCCTCTGTTTCGTGAACGGTTGTTTGAGCCATGATCGATCCCGTCTACCCCCAGGGGGCGCCAGTCCTTGCCGCTCCCATGGTAACGGGAATGACGGTGCTCATTCGGGACGCGACGCACCAAAATGCGAGCCGTTCGGGAAGTGTCAGACCTACTTCTTGACCAGCCGAGCGACGGCCTCGACGTGGTGTGTGTTTGGGAAGAGATCGAACGCGCGCAGCCGATCGAGGCGATAGCCCCGCTCCTCGAATAACGCGATGTCTCGCGCCAGCGCCACTGGGTCGCACGCGACGTAAACCAGCTGCTCGGGGGCGAGCCCGGCGAGCGCATCCACGACCTCCTTGCCGGCGCCTGATCGTGGCGGGTCGAGCACAACTGTTGCCCCGCGCAACCGTTCGCCCGAGGCGGCAAGCATCGAAACCCAACGCTCGACCCTGGCCGTCAAAGCCCTCGCGCCAAGCCACTCGGCGAGGTTCTCTCCCGCGTGTTCGGTTGCCCGAGCGTCGCTTTCGACACTGGTGATGCGCGTAGTGGAACCGAAGCGATCGCCGACCGCCGCCGCCAGCAGGCCGACGCCGCCGTAGAGGTCGAGGTTGTGCGCTCTTGGGTCGAAGAGCGCGTCGTCGATCGCATCCTGAACCGCGGTCGTCAGCGTCTCGGCGGCGGCGCGATGCACCTGCCAGAATCCGCCATCGTCGAGGCGGAATTCCCTCCCGCCGACGACCTCGCGAATGACCATCGGTTTCTGCTTACCGACGATCAGGCGGGCGCCACCCGTCGTCGGCTCAAGCACCTCGATCGAGCTCTCCCCCGGAAAGCGCTGGTCGAGCGGAGCGGCAACCTGTACCGCCTCGGTCGCCAGCGGCAAGTCGGTGACCTCGATGACGCGGTGGGATCGCGCCGCGTACGGACCCGGTCGGCCGGCCTCGTCCACCTGCAGGCGCACCCTCGTGCGCCATCCCGTGCCGTCGGCGTTGCCCGGCAGCGCTTCGACGATTGCATCCGTTTCAATTCCGGCCATGCGCTTCAGAGAGTCTGCGAGCACCTGGCGCTTCAACTCACGCTGGTGATCGATGCGGATGTGGCCGAACTCGGCTCCCCCGGCCCGATCCTCCGGCGCGCGATCGATGCTCGCGGCAGACCAGACGTGAGGCTGGCGGAACTCACTCGGGCGTACGACACGAAGCGTTTCCGCGCGCCAGAACGACTTCTTGGAATCGTCGCTCACCCGCGCGATGACGCTCTCGCCGGGGATCGCATCGCTCACGAAAATGACTCGACCCTCGTGCCGCGCGACGCTGATGCCGCCGTGGGCGACATTGGTAACCTCGAGTTCGAGCTCTTTGCCCAGCATGTCACCCACGAGTACCCGCCGCCCAACCGTCCACCCCCCAAGCATAAGGAGCCTCGTGCGCCTGTACCTCGCCTCCACTTCGCCGGCACGGCTCGCGACGCTCCGGGCCGCAGGGATCGAGCCGATCCTGCTGTCGAGCGGAGTCGACGAGGAGGCAGCCGTTGCCGCGGCGGGTCCCCTCACCGCGCCCGAAATGGTGCTGCTGCTCGCAAGACTCAAGGCGGAAGCCGTGGTCGACTGTCTCGTCGACGGCGCACCGATCGACGGCTTCATCCTCGGTGGGGACTCCGCCTTCGAGTTTGACGGGGTCACGTACGGCAAGCCGCACCTGCCGTCCGTTGCGCGGGAACGCTGGCTCGCGCAGCGCGGGCGGGAAGGGTTTCTGCACTCAGGACACTGGTTGATAGATCACCGGGCGGGCGGCCCTTCGACAAGCTCAGGGACCGCACTCGCAGCCACCGGGGCCGTCTCGACCGCGCGGGTGCGGTTCGCATCATCCATCACCGAACGCGAAATCGACGACTACATCGCGACAGGCGAGCCGCTCGAGGTCGCGGGGGCCTTCACAATCGACAGCATGGGTGGCGCATTCATCCAGGAGATCGACGGCGATCCGCACGCGGTAGTCGGACTCTCGCTCGCGACGCTGCGCGAACTGCTGCTCCAATTCGACGTTCACTGGCCCGACCTGTGGAACCGCTCCTGAGCCGCGCGTTGTAGGCATCGGCAGAGCCCCGGCATCCTTTTTGTGGTGTCTCGCCAAAAGGGCGGCCCTCCCCGCCCAATAGGCTGGGTGATTATGCCCCGCATCACCAAGGTCCTCATTGCCAACCGTGGAGAGATTGCGGTGCGTGTCATTCGTGCCGCGCGCGACAGCGGAATCACCTCCGTCGCCGTGTACGCCGACCAGGATCGTGATGCCAGGCACGTCAAGCTGGCCGACGAGGCGTACGCACTCGATGGTTCGACCTCTGCCGAGACCTACCTGGTCATCGACAAGATCCTGTCGGTAGCGCGTCGCTCCGGCGCCAACGCGATTCACCCGGGCTACGGGTTCCTCGCCGAGAACGCCGAATTCGCGCAAGCCGTGATCGACGCCGGCATCATCTGGATCGGCCCGTCGCCCGACGCGATCGAGAAGCTCGGTGACAAGGTGTCTGCTCGGCACATCGCGGAGAAGGTCGGGGCGCCGCTCGCGCCGGGCACTCTCAACCCGGTGTCTGGCGCCGACGAGGTGCTCGAGTTTGTCGACATCCATGGTCTTCCTGTCGCCATTAAGGCCGCGTTCGGTGGCGGCGGGCGCGGGCTCAAAGTTGCTCGCACCCGCGAAGAGATCCCCGAGCTGTTCGACTCGGCGACCCGCGAGGCGATCGCGGCCTTCGGTCGTGGGGAATGCTTCGTCGAGAAGTACCTCGACGAGCCGCGGCACGTCGAAACGCAGTGCCTCGCTGACTCGCACGGCAACGTCGTCGTCATCTCCACTCGGGACTGCTCCCTGCAGCGTCGACACCAGAAGCTTGTCGAGGAGGCGCCGGCGCCGTTCCTCAGCGCCGAGCAGAATGCGGCGCTCTACACGTCGTCGAAAGCTATCCTGCGGGAGGTCGGCTACGTCGGCGCTGGCACCTGCGAGTTCCTGGTCGCCAAGGATGGCACCATCTCGTTCCTCGAAGTCAACACCCGACTGCAGGTCGAACACCCCGTGTCTGAGGAAGTCACGGGCGTGGACCTCGTTCGCGAACAGTTCCGCATCGCCGAGGGTGGTGTTCTCGACTACCCGGACCCGGTGCCGCACGGGCACTCCTTCGAATTCCGCATCAACGGCGAGGATGCCGGACTCAACTTCCTGCCATCCCCCGGCCCTGTGCACACTCTGCGCCTGCCCGGTGGCCCCGGCGTTCGAGTGGACAGCGGTGTGACGACCGGCGATGTCATCACGGGAGCGTTCGACTCGCTGCTCGCGAAGTTGATTGTCACCGGGTCATCCCGTGAAGATGCGCTCGAGCGCTCACGGCGCGCGCTCGACGAGTTCGAGGTCACTGGGCTCCCGACGGTGCTGCCGTTCCACCGCAAGATCGTTCGGGATCTAGCCTTCACGTCGTCGCCATTCTCGATTTACACGCGCTGGATCGAAACCGAGTTCGTCAACGACATCGAGCCGTGGAGCGGCGAGTTGGACTACGAGGGCCCCGGCCCGGCGCCCCGCCACAAGGTGGTCGTCGAGGTCGAAGGCAAGCGCGTTGCCGTCTCGCTGCCAACCCGGCTGCTGCCGTCATCCGCTGGTCTTGCCAACTCGCCGGCGCCCAAGCGCCGCTCGGCGGGCGCCGTCAGTTCGGCGACCGGTGACAGCGTGAAGTCGCCGATGCAGGCGACCATCGTGAAGCTCGCGGTTGCCGACGGCGACAAGGTCGTCAAGGGTGACCTGGTTGTCGTGCTCGAGGCAATGAAGATGGAGCAGCCCATCACCGCGCACAAGGACGGAACCATCTCGGGGCTCAACGCGTCGGTCGGCTCGACTGTCTCGTCGGGGCACGTGCTGCTCAACATCGCCGACTAACCGCACCTTCGAGCGGCGCGCATCCCGACTAAACGAGCGTTTGTTGGCCCGGTGGTCTTCATTCGACTCCGTTGGCCAACAAAGACTCATCTCCACAGTGCGACGCCCCGCACGGCGGCTCGGCCGCTAACGCAACCCGGCAGCAATGAGATGCGCCCGAAGGTGAGGCATTGAGTTCGCAACTTCCCACGGCCATCGCGAAAACCTGTGATCAGCTGCGCGCAGGTCATCCTCTCGGAGTTTCTCTTCGTACAGCGCCTGCTGCGGGGTTCGGCCAGCCAAAAATTCATCGTCGACATACTTGCCCTTGCCGTCGAACTCACCGATGAGGTTGAATTTCGGCCACCAGAAATCGACGTAGTAGGAACGACCGCTCGCGCCGCGAAGCAGTTGCTGAAGAATCGGTGGTGTCAACCGTGCCAGCGAAACATTGACTCGGCTGACTGACTCGCCCGGCCGGTCAGCAAGTCCGTCTGCGAATTCGATCACCCGTGATGCTCGCGCGGTACCGTGAGCGACTGGGATGTGGCTCAATACCTCCCGAAGCCCTTCTTTCGTGACATCCGTCAGCGGAAGGCCAGCGTGCGGAATCCGTGTCCGGCGCAGCGCGGCATCCGCCACTGCGACTGCTTGCGTGAAGGTTGTGGTCCGCGCCACATCGACCACGGTGCGGGCGAGCGACGTGACGGTTACGCCTTCGATCTCAGCCAACAGGGCAGAATCGCCGATCTTGTGCAGAGTGAGCGCCGAACTCGACCTGCCACCATTTCTCTCCTGGTGGAGGGCATGGATGGCGCGCGGATATGGCCCCACCATAGGAAGCCTCCAGATCGCGGCGGCTGAAACGTGCGATACGACCAGGGCACCAGAGGCGAACGCGACCGCGGCGTGAACTCTGGCGCGGTATTGATCGTCGGGGTTCATGGAATCCCACCGATCTTTCCGCATATAGACGCCCCGCCGCAGTGACACGAACTCACCGGCCCGAACCCGCTGATAGAAATCCGTTCGATCGCCGGCGATGGTGATTTCGCGCGTCAGCACGAGGTCGTCGCGCCAAGCGAGTGTGAGGGGATTGAGCATCCCAAGACCATGACAGGGTGCGCTCTCCAACGGAGAAAACCTGTCTGAGCTGTGGATAGCCGCGTGAGAGTGCGGGTTTGTTGGCCAACTGAGCCCAACTACGGCCACCGGGCCAACAAACCCTCAGTATGACGAGGGCGAGATGACGAGGGCGAGAGCCGGGGTGGGTGGCCGCGAGGCGCCAGCCAGCAGAACTAGTTGACGATGTGCATCGCGCGCGCGGCATCGGTGATGCTGCCCGTGAGTGACGGGTACACCGAGAACGCACGAGCCAGCTGGTCGACCGTCAGGCGGTGCTCAACAGCGAGCGCAATCGGCAAAATCAGCTCTGAGGCTCGGGGCGCGACGATGACGCCGCCGATGACGGTGCCCGAGCCGGTGCGCGCGAACAGTTTCACGAACCCATCCTTGAGGCCCATCATCTTGGCCCGTGGGTTCGACGACAGGGGCAACTTGTAGATCTCACCCTGGGCGATGCCGTCCTCGATCTGTTTCTGCGTCCACCCGACGGTCGCAATCTCCGGGTTCGTGAAGATGTTGGATGTGATGTTGCGCAACTCGGTCGGGTTGACCGCATCCCCCATCGCGTGAAAGACAGCGGTGCGACCCTGCATGGATGCGACGGATGCGAGCGGCAGAAAGTCGCTGCAGTCCCCCGCCGCGTAGATCGACGGCATCGACGTGCGCGCTACCCGATTGACGCGGATGTGTCCGCTCTCGGTCAGCTGGACGCCAGCCTCCTCGAGGCCGATGTCCGACGTGTTCGGGATCGATCCAACTGCGAGCAGGCAGTGACTGCCTTCGACGGTACGGCCGTCCGAGAGTGTTGCGACGACGCCGTTCTTGGTGCGCTTCACCGAGTCCGCACGGGACTTCGAGAGAACCGTCATCCCGTTGCGGGTGAAGACGTCCTCGATGACGCGGGCGGCGTCGGCGTCTTCGTTCGGCAACACCTGGTCGCGACTGGAGATCAGCGTGACCTTGGAGCCGAGGTTCGTGTACGCGGAGGCGAACTCGGCGCCGGTCACGCCAGAGCCGACCACGATGAGGTGCTCCGGCGCCTGGTCGAGCGTGTACAACTCCGTCCAGGTCAGAATGCGCTCGCCATCCGGCATCGCCGATTTGAGCGTGCGCGGACGCGCCCCGACGGAGATGACGATGGTGTCGGCATCCAGTTCGTCGAAGTCGGTTCCCTTGCTGCCTGCGCCCGTCGAGACGACCACCCGGTTCGGGCCGTCAAGGCGCCCCTCGCCCTGAACGATGCGAACGCCGGCCTTGATCAGCTGCGACTTCATGTCTTCCGACTGCTGCCGCGCGAGCCGCAGAAGGCGCTCGTTCACCGCGGCAAAGTTGACTGTCACCTCGGGACGAATCGGCCTGCCGGATTCTCCTCGGGTGAAAAACTGCACCCCGAGGTCTGCGGCCTCACCGATCGACTTGGCGGCCTCGGCCGTCGCGATCAGGGTCTTCGATGGGACGACATCGGTGAGGACGGCCGATCCGCCGACCCCCGTGCGTTCGACGAGCGTGACATCCGCGCCGAGCTGCGCCCCCGCGAGAGCGGCCTCATATCCGCCTGGCCCCCCGCCCACGATCGCGATGCGCTGTTTTCGCTCGAACTCATAGGCCATGATGCAATTCTCCCTTGTCGCGAGAGTGCCAGCCAAACTGCGACCACGATCGACCGCAAATCGTTGCAAGCTGGAGTTAGGGCAAAGGAGCAACCATGACGGGCACATTTTTGGCCGGGGCGGAAGTCACGATCGATGCGCCGCCTCCGAGGGTCTGGAGCGCACTGACCGATCCGGCCCTGATTCGCGAGTACATGTTCGGCAGCGAGGTGACGAGCGACTTCGCCGAGGGCAGCGAGATCCGGTACGCGGGCGAATTCGACGGCAAGAAGTATGAGGATCACGGGGTCATCCTCGAGGTGAAACCGAACGAGCTCCTGCGCTCAACGCATTTCAGTCCGCTGGGCGGGCAGCCAGACATCCCGGAGAACTATCACACGATCACTTACAGGCTTCGGGCTGTCGGGGGCTCGACCGTGCTGTCCCTCGAGCAGGACAACAACGGCAGCGAAGAGGAGGCAGCTCATTCCTCGGCGAACTGGCGCCAGATGCTCGCCGCGCTGAAGGGCGTCGTCGAGTCATCCAACTGACCCGGTCCGCCCGCCACGCCCTAAAGTGGATGGATGCCGCAGTCGCCAGACAACGTCCTCGATGACCCGCAGGTCGACCCCTTCGAAATCGCGTCGCAGGCCGCGACGGAGATCGCGCAACATACCGGGGTCGCATCCCACGACATCGCGCTGACGCTCGGCAGCGGCTGGGCGAAGGCGGCGGACCTGATCGGCACAACGACCGCGACGATCGCCGCGCAGGACATCATCGGCTTCAGCGCTCCTGCCCTGGCCGGCCACGTTGGCACGATCCGTTCCGTGCTGCTGCCGAATGGCAAGCGCGCACTCGTCATCGGTGCCCGCACGCACTACTACGAGGGCCATGGCGTCAGGCGAGTCGTGCACAGCGTTCGCACCGCTGCGGCTACCGGCGCAAAAACGATGATCCTGACGAACGGCGCCGGCGGCATTCGCGAGACCTGGAAGCCGGGAACGCCCGTTCTGATCAGCGACCACATCAACCTGACGGCGAACTCGCCTCTCGAGGGCGCGACGTTCGTCGACCTGACCGACCTGTACTCGAAACGTCTGCGCGACCTGGCCCGCACGGTCGACGGGGACCTCGATGAGGGCGTGTACTGCCAGTTCCGAGGTCCGAACTACGAAACCCCGGCCGAGGTGCAGATGGCGAAGACCATCGGCGGCCACATTGTCGGAATGTCGACCGCGCTCGAGGCGATCGCTGCGCGCCAGAGTGGCATGGAGATTCTTGGGATGTCGCTCATCACGAACCTCGCCGCGGGCATCCAGAAGACGCCGCTCAGCCACGAGGAGGTCGTTCAGGCCGGTCGTGACGCCGAGCCCGTGATCAGTGCACTCCTCGCGAGAATCGTCGAACTGCTATGAAGACGGACATCCTGGCAGCGGCCGCGGCGTGGAGCGAGCAGGATCCGGATGACGAAACTCGCGCAGAACTTGGCGCCCTGATTCGCGATGCCGAGGGCGGCGGCGGCGAGGCCATCGCTGAACTCGAGGACCGCTTTGCAGCCCGGCTCGAGTTCGGAACCGCAGGCCTTCGCGGCGCGCTGGGCGCCGGGCCGAACCGGATGAATCGGGTCCTGGTCGGGCAGGCTGCGGCCGGGCTGGCCGCGTTTTTGCGAGCGCGAGAGGACGCACCGTCCGTCGTCATTGGCTACGACGGGCGGAAAAACTCGCGAGTTTTCGCCACCGACACGGCAGAACTCATGGCGGGTGCGGGTGTCCGCGCGATCCTGCTCCCCCGGCTCCTGCCGACGCCGGTGCTTGCCTTCGCTGTGCGACACCTCGGTACGAGCGCGGGCGTGATGGTCACCGCCAGCCACAATCCGGCGACCGACAATGGCTACAAAGTGTACCTCGGCGGCGATGACGCCGGTTCGCAGATCGTCCCGCCCTCGGACGGCGAGATCGCCGCGCAGATCGAGCGAGTCGCGGCGGGCGACATCCGCGAACTACCGCGCTCGGCAGCGTATGAGACTGCCGGTGAGGACGTGCTCGATGCCTATGTCGCCCAGACGGCGGCACTCGCGAGTGCTGTCGCGCCCGTCACTTTCGTGTACACGGCCATGCACGGCGTCGGCTGGGAGACCGCTCGCCGCGTGTTCACCGGTGCCGGATTCGCCGAGCCCGTGGTGGTCGCTGAGCAACTCGAACCCGACCCCAACTTTCCGACCGTCGCGTTTCCGAACCCGGAGGAGCCTGGTGCGCTCGACCTGTCGTTCGCGAAGGCTCGTGAGGTCGACGCCGACCTGGTGATCGCCAACGACCCCGACGCGGACCGCCTCGCCGTCGGGATTCCGACCGCAGACGGATGGCGCAGACTCTCCGGCAACGAGGTTGGCATTCTCCTCGGTTGGCAGGCGGCCACCAACGCGACATCCGGAACGCTCGCGTGCTCCATCGTCAGCAGCCCGGCGCTCGCCGCGATCGCAGAAGTCAACGGACTGAGACACGTCGAAACGCTCACCGGTTTCAAGTGGATCTCGCGCGCACCCAACCTGGTCTTCGGCTTCGAGGAGGCGCTCGGCTACCTCGTCGATCCGCAGATCATTCGTGACAAGGACGGCATCTCGGCGGCCGTCGACTTTCTCGATCTCGTCTCGGAGCTGAAGGCGGACGGCAAGACGATCGCCGACCAACTCGAGGACTTCGCCGACGTGTTTGGTTCGTTCGCGTCATCCCAAATCTCGCTGCGGTTCACAGACCTCAGCGACATCCCGAGGGTGATGAACCATTTGCGCGCGGATTCGCCGACAACCATCGGCGGGATTCCGGTCACGTCGGTGGATGACTTCGAGCACGGTTTCGGAGCATTCGGGCCCAACGACATCCTGCGCATCTGGCTGGATGACGGCTCGCGCATCGTCGTGCGCCCGAGCGGCACCGAGCCCAAGCTCAAGGTCTACATCGACGCGTCAAGCACCGAAGGGACAGCAACCGACCGGATGTCGGCAGCACAGGCAACCGTCGATAGGCTCGACGCCGCAATGCGCGAGCTGCTCGCGTGAGCTAGCCCAGAGCGGCCTCGAGCTTCGCGGTGAGCTCAGCCGTGTCGAAGTAGTTGGTGATCACGACGACCTCCGCGTTCGTCGGACCGACGACATCCACGAACTCCGGGCTAGTGAGAATCACCTGCGCATCGGCGATGCTCGCGTCGAGTGAGTCGAGGTGAGCGGCCGTGACCTCGGCTTCGAGACCCAGACGACCGAGCACGCGCTCGGTGTTGACCTTCAGGATTCCGCTCGAACCGATGCCCGCGCCGCAGATGGCGACGATCTTCATGCCGTCGCTCCGAGGATGCGGCGAACCTCTTCGACCGAGGTTGCGGCGGCGAGGTCAGCGATCGCCGTTGAGTCGTTGAAGACGTTCGCGAGTTCGGCCACCAGCGCAACGTGTGCATCACCGGCGGCTACGGCGAGCGCCAACACGACACTCACCGGATCGTTGTACGGATGTCCGAAGTCGACGGGCGTCGACAGCGTCACGACCGCGATCCCGTCCTTCAGAACTTCCGGCCCGGGCCGGGCGTGAGCGAGGGCGAGCCCCGGCGCGATGACGACGTACGGTCCGTTCTCATCGATCATGCGGATCATCTCATCGGCGTACGAAGGCTTCGCGATTCCCGCTGCTGAAAGCGCGGCGCCAGCCGCACGCACGGCCTCGCGCCAATCCGAAACTTCTGCACCAAGTACGACCGCGTTTTCGGGTAACGCCGGAATCGACATCAGACGAGACCGAACCCGAGCGTGATTTGCGACGCCAACTCCTCGCGGTCTTCGAGCGAGAGGAATGCGGCGGAAGCGGCGTTCAGCTGGAACACCTCGAGGTCGGCAAGGTCATACCCGAACGTATCCGAGAGCAGGAACAGCTCACGGCTCAGCGTGGTGTTGCTCATCAGGCGGTTGTCCGTGTTGACGGTCACATTGAACCCGAGCTGGTAGAGCAGGTCGAACGGGTGGTCGATGAGCTCCTCGCCCCACTGTGCGATCGTCCCGGTCTGCAGATTTGAGGATGGGCTCGTCTCGAGTGCGATCTCGCGGTCTTTCACCCATTGAGCAACCGGACCGAGGGCGACATACGTGCTCTCTTCGTCTTCGTCTTCGATAGTGATCTCTTCCGCGATCCGAACGCCGTGGCCAAGTCGCATCGCGCGGCCATCGAACAACGCGCTCTCGATGCTCGCGATTCCCGCGGCCTCGCCGGCGTGAACCGTGCGCGGCATGTATTCGCGAGCGAGGTAGTCGAACGCATCGGTCATGCGCGATGGCGCGAAGCCGTCCTCGGGGCCGGCGATGTCGAACCCGACTACGCCGCGGTCGCGATGCCGAACGGCCAGCTGTGCGATTTCGAGCCCGCGATCGAGATGCCTCATGGCGCTCACCAGTTGACCAACGCGGATGCGCTTTCCGCTCGCACGCACGTCGGCTACTCCGTCATCCAGCCCCCGCTGCACGGCCTCGACCGCCTCATCGAGGGTGAGCCCGTTGGTGAGGTGCTGCTCGGGCGCCCACCGGATTTCGCCGTAGATGACGCCATCGGTGCCGAGATCCTGAACGAATTCCCGTGCCACCCGCTCGAGACCCTCGCGCGTCTGCATGACGGCGATCGTGAGATCGAAGGTCTTCAGGTAGTCGACTAGCGAACCGGAGTCACAACTCTCGTCGAACCAGTCCTGCAGCGCGTCCGGGTCACTCGCCGGCGTCGCGAGACCGATCGCATCCGCGAGTTCGAGGATCGTCGACGTGCGCAAACCACCGTCCAGATGATCGTGCAGCGACACTTTCGGCAGAGCGGTGATGCTTACTCCGGTGCCTGGATGAACGTACTCGACCTGTGATTCTTCGCCGCCCGAACTCATGCTCCAAGGCTACTAGTCAACCCTTGAGGTCAACCTGAGTTACGCGGTAATCCGACCAGCGATCAGCGGTCCCCCGGTGTGCGGCCGCTCGCCGGCATCGCCGATGTCGTATGCGCCTTCTAGCGACTCCAGGGCACGCTCGAAACGGGCAGCGTCATCGGTGTGCAGGGTGAACAGCGGTTGTCCTTGCGTCACGTTGTCCCCCGGCTTCGCATGCAGGTCGATGCCTGCGGCGTGCTGCACCGGGTCTTCCTGCCGCGCGCGCCCGGCCCCGAGTCGCCACGCTGCAACCCCGAACGGCAGCGCCTCCTGGCGCACGAGCACTCCAGAGCGTGGAGCGAGCACCACGTGCTGCTCTTTCGAGGTGGGAAGCTGAGCATCCGGGTCACCGCCCTGGGCGCTGATCATCGCGCGCCACGTGTCCATGGCCTGCCCGTTCCTCAGTGCTCCTTCGACGTCGGCGTCGTGGATGCCGGCGAGCTCGAGCATCTCGCGCGCTAGAGCGATCGTGAGCTCGACGACATCCGCCGGTCCCCCGCCTGCGAGAACCTCAACGGATTCGCGGACTTCGTTGGCGTTGCCGATCGCGAGACCAAGCGGGACGTTCATGTTCGTGAGCAGCGCGACGGTTGCGACCCCGGCATCCGTCCCGAGCCGAACCATTGTCTCGGCGAGTTCTCGGCTCCGCGCGGGATCCTGCATGAACGCGCCGGAGCCGAACTTCACGTCGAGCACGAGCGCGGCGGTGCCTTCCGCGATCTTCTTGCTCATGATCGAGGAGGCGATGAGAGGTATCGCCTCGACGGTTCCGGTGATGTCGCGCAGGCCATAGAGCTTGCCGTCTGCCGGGGCGAGGGAGGCGCCGGCGGCGCAGACGACCGCGCCGACATTTTCGAGCTGCGAGTAGAACTCGTCGGTCGTGAGCCTGGCACGCCAACCGGGGATGCTCTCCAACTTGTCGAGAGTGCCGCCGGTGTGGCCGAGACCGCGGCCGGAGAGCTGGGGAACCGCGACCCCGAACGAGGCAACGAGTGGCGCGAGTGGCAGGGTGATCTTGTCCCCGACGCCGCCGGTCGAATGCTTGTCTGTCGTCTTCTTGGTCAGGCCGGAGAAATCGAGCCGCTCACCACTTGCAACCATGGCGAGCGTCATGTCGCGGATCTCCTGCCGCTCCATTCCGTTCAGGAAGATCGCCATCGTCATGGCGGCCATCTGCTCGTCTGCGACGTATCCGCGCGTGTACGCGTCGATCATCCAGTCGATCTCGGCGGTGGAAAGCTCACCGCCATCGCGCTTGGTGCGGATGAGGTCGACGATGTCGAATGGTTCAATCACTGCGCAACCTCAGGACTTGATGTACGGCTTGCCGGCTGCGGCAGGTCCGCGCACGCGGCCAACGAAACCGGCAACCGCGAGAATGGTGACCACGTACGGCAGCATCAACAGAAAGTCGTTCGGTACGACGGATCCGGTCGTCGAGAACGCGCTCTGAAGGTCGGTGCAGAAGCCGAACAGCAGGGCAGCAAACATGGCGCGAATCGGATGCCATCCACCGAAGATCACAGCGGCGAGCGCGATATATCCGGCGCCGTTCGTGATGTTCGCGCCGAACGGACCGACATCGCCGAGCGTGAACCACGCTCCACCGATTCCCACGATCGCGCCGGCGAGCGCGACATTCCAGAACCGGGTGCGCGCGACATTGATACCAACGGTGTCAGCGGCCTGAGGATGCTCGCCAACCGAACGAAGGCGAAGACCCCAGCGCGTGCGATAGAGCCCGATCGTGACGAAGATCACGGCGAGGTACATGAGGTAGACGATGACGTTCTGTCCGAACAGCACGGGCCCGATGATCGGAATCGAGCTCAACAGCGGGATGTTGAAGTCCTTGAGCGTCGGGAAGGAGTTGAGCGTCGTGCTGTTGTTGATCAGCACCTCCTGGTAGACGAACGTCGTCAACCCGATGACGAGGGAGTTGAGCACGACACCGACGATGACCTGGTTGACCCAGTACTTGATCGTGAATGCACCGAGAACGAACGACACGAGCACCCCGGCCGCCGCTGCCGCAAGGATGCCGGCGACGGCCGACTGCGTCACGGTCGCGGTGATGGCCGAGACGAAGGCTCCGGCGAGCAGCTGGCCCTCGATCGCGATGTTGGTTACGCCGACTCGCTCCGAGATGACACCGCCGAGTGCGCCGAAGATCAGGGGTGTGCTTGCCGAGACCGTGCCGACGAGCAACCCCGTGATGTAGAACGGGTTCGGGTTGCCGGCGGAGGCCCAGATGAGAAAGCCGGTGACAAGCAGAACCGCGAAGATGGCGACGAACCAGAACGGCGTCTTGATTTGCCGCCACGTGAGCACGGCAGACAGTCCGGCCATCAGCACCGCGATGATCGCGATGACGACATTGGTTGGGCCAGCAGGAATAACCAGCGGCGGTAACGCCTTGTCGCCGGTCGCGCTGAACTCGAAGATGGCGGTGCCGCCACGGCCGAAGACGATCAGCAGCAGCACGCCGAGCAGCGCGAAGATGCCGAGACCGATGGATGTCTTCCAGGAGAGCCGAACGAGCGGGCTCACCGTGTGCTCTGCGACTACCGGTGCACTTGCCACTGCGGTCACTTTGCCGTCACCGCCTCAGTTGTTGACTTCTGTTGTTTGGAGCGTTTCGGCTTCGGCTTCGATCCGGGCGCTGGAGTGTGGAAAATCGCACGAACGAGCGGCGGCGCAGCAAGGAAGAGCACGATCACCGATTCGATGACCGGGATGATGTTGACGTTGACGCCCTGGCTCACCTGCATCGTGTAGCTGCCCGCCTGCAGAACCCCGAACAGCACACCGGCGGCGAACACCCCGCCGGGACGCGAGCGACCGAGCAGCGCGACGGTGATCGCCGCGAACCCGATGCCAGAGTCGATGCCGCGACCGAATCCGCCGGTGTTCTGGCCCAGCACCTGGTAGACGCCGGCGAAGGCGATCAACAGGCCGGAGATGGTCATGACGTAGATGTACATGCGGTTGATCCGGATGCCAGCGACCCGCGCCGCGCGGGGATTCTCGCCGACCGCGCGGAACTTGAAGCCGAGGCTGGATCGGGAGAGCAACCACCAGCAGAAGATCGCCAGCGCTATGACAAGAATGAACCCGATGTTGAGGGCGGGCTGGTTGCCAAGCAGGTTGAGGAACACCGCAGTGCCCTTTTCGGGTGGACTCTGTGGCGCGTTGGAGCCTGGCGCGCGAAGTACCGGACTGTTGAGCAGGTAGTCAATGAGGTACAACGCGACGTAGTTGAGCATGATAGTCACGATGACCTCGTGCGCACCCGTGCGGGCCTTCAAGAACCCGACGATGAAGGCCCAG
>DASXNG010000009.1:0-13807 GCA_036495225.1 Galbitalea sp. | reverse complement strand
CGACCGATTCCGCGAGAATCAGCGGCGCGGTTCCATCGGGGGCGACCCTGAGATTCGCGGTCTATCGCCATCCGTCGGCAGCAGCACGATGCGATGACGACAATCTCGTTGCGAGAAGTGAGCCACAGCCTCTAGGTACTGCAGGTACGTATGAGTCCAGCCCAGTCACAATCCCAACTGGCACGTACGCCTGGGTTGCCACAGCTTACGATCGCGACGGAAATGTTCTTCAAGAAGGTGTGTGTGGGGACCCGAGTGAAGCGACCTCGGTCATCGACCGTCTCGCGATGACGGGTTTGGGCGTGCTCGGTGTTCAAGCGAGCTTTGGAATCGGAGTCGCTCTCGTGGGTCTCGCTCTCGCGGTGTCGCGGCTGAGACGATCACGAGCGCCTCAACTCCCCGCCGGGGTAGCTAGGCGCTAGGCGTAGCACCCGTAGTAGGACACGGTTCCACCGTCACCGATCGACCTTGCGATGAACCCGAGCCAGCCGCCTGGTGCAATTCGAGGGAGGTCCGGCGGCGGCGGCGTGCTTCCGATCCCCCAGCTGCCGGAATTGAGCAAGTGACAATTTCCGGAGGGAGTCGCGGGAACCCCACCCCACGCCGCAACGACATCGGCCGCGGCATCCGCGTCTGTGTAGGGGCGCACCAGGGGAGTGCGGAGGGCACGGGCGCGAACATGGGAGGACTGGGCGGCGACCGCCGCCGGGGGGATGCTGCTGAGGGTGCCAGTCGCCCCGGTGCGTTGGGGTGGTTGGTAGTAGGTCTCGGTTAGCGTCGCGCTCGTGGTCGCGTCACGCTGCACCGCGGTGATCACGGTCATCGAGGCTGGCTCGGTTGGAATGGCTGGTCCACGCTGGGTGCTGGGGGTTGCCCACACGAGCGCGATCGTCAGTGTGGCGGCGAGCGCGCAGAAGGCGCCGGTTCCCCAGACCACTGTGCGCATCATCCGCCGCCTCGTCGCCTCGGCGAACCCGCCCCGCCGAGTTGACTGATTATCGCTCAACAACGACGCAAAACTCTAGAGACGTGTCGTGAGTTGCCCAGAAACGTCGGGTTGCGCGCGGCAAACCCAGCAGAAGTGGGCAACTCACGAAGGGCCGCGCGCGCAAGGGCGGGCCAGCGCTACTCGATGGGCCGGTCGCCCTCGTCGTTGAGCAGGTCCTCGATCGCCTGGTCGATGTCGTCGCGAGGCGGCTCGGTTTCGGTCATTCTGGCGATGAGCGCAGCCGGGAAGTCGATGTCGTCGCTTGTCGGGATGAGGTCGGGCTGCGACCACAGCGCGTCGCGTTTCTCGGCTCCGACGGCATCCGTCACAGCGCGCCACATTGCGGCGGCCTCACGTAGGCGACGCGGTCGCAGCTCGAGCCCGACCAGAGTCGCGAAAGCCGACTCGGCAGGGCCACCGGATGCGCGCCGACGCTTCACCGTCTCCGCGATCGCATCACTCTTCGGAAGTCGCGTCGTTGCTTCGGCTGTGACGACATCCACCCAGCCCTCGATCAGCGCGAGCATGGTCTCTAGTCGGCCGAGCGCGACGAGCTGCTCCTCCGACTTCGGCGGGATCAACGCGCCGCTCGTCATCGCTGACCGCAGCTCCTCGGGGTTCGACGGGTCGAAATCTTCTGCAAGCTCCTGCAGTCGATCAGTGTCGATGTGGATGCCGCGGGCAAAATCCGTGATGGAAGACATCAGCTGCAGCCGCAACCACTTTGCGTGCCTGAACAGTCGCGCGTGGGCGAGTTCGCGCACGGCCAGATAGAGGTGAACCTGGTCGACCGGAATGTCGAGGTCGGCCCCGAAGGCTAGCACGTTCTGCGGTATGAGCGCCGCCTGCGATCCCTCGAGCAGCGGGATGCCGATGTCGCCACCGGAAACCACCTCGGTCGAGAGCTGACCGACAACCTGGCCGAGCTGCATCGCAAAGAGCGTGCCCCCGACGTTGCGCATCATCTGGCTCGCGCCCTCGATCACCGAGTCGAGCTCCTCCGGAGCTTGCTCTCGCAGAACTCCAGACAGCGAATCGGCGATGGAAGTCGCGACCGGTTCGGCGAGCTGAGTCCACACCGGCATCGTTGCGGTCACCCACTCGGTTCTGCTCATGAGTCGCGGCTCCGTGGTGAGCGCGGACACGAAGGTCGCCTCATCCAGCCAGAGGGATGCGACGTGGAATGCCTGCTCCAGCTGGGAGCGCTCGGCCGGAAGCGACACAACGGAAGAGTGGTTCGCAATCGTGGTCGCCTGTTGCAGTGCGAGATCCCAGTTGACCCCATCGCCGCTGTGCTGCAGTGCGGTCTGCAATTGGGCGATCAGTTTCGCGACCGCATCCGGATCATTCGGAAGTCCGGCCGCACTCGCGAGCTGCGCAGGATCGATCTCCGAGTTGCCGGCGAGAAACTCTCGCAGCATCCTCATGATCTCGTCTTCGGGCTCTTCCCGCGAATCATCAGACATGGAAACTACGCTAGCCGCTGCATGCTCTTCGGACCCCTCAAAGTCACCTAAGCTGAGGCCTTTGGGTGTGCGCCCGTGGCGAACAGTCAACCCAGCACCCGAACGAAGAGGATACCGGTGTCAATCTTCACCGATACGGAACCCGACAGACCGCGCAGACGACGTGGAAGAAGGATCGGATGGGTCATCCTCGTCCTCGGGGTCGTCTGCCTCTTCGTCGTCGGACGGATGCCATCGTCCTACGCGATCGAGCGGCCCGGCCCCGTCTTCAACACACTCGGCACCACGGAGGTCAGTGGGCACGAGGTGCCGGTGATCACGATCGCAGGACACAAGACGTATCCGACCGGCGGCGCCCTCGACATGCTCACCGTCAACATCGATGGCGACCCTGACCAGCCGGCGAGCTGGGCGGAAGTGGCTGGCGCGTGGTTCCAGCCGAGTCAGGCGATCACTCCACTCGACGAGCTCTACGCACCGCAGCAGACGGTGAAGCAGTCGAACGAGGAGGGTGCGCAGCAGATGGCCGAGTCGCAACAGGATGCGACGGCCGCCGCGCTCTACGAGCAGAAGATTCCGTTTGACAGCGTGCTCACAGTCGGCGGCACAGTGAAGGGATCACCGGCCGAAGGAGTGCTCAAGAAGGGCGACATCCTCGACTCCGTGAACGGCAAGACCTTCATAGACCTTGACCAGGTACACAACTACGTTGTCGCAAACGGCACCACCGAACCGCTGACGATCGTCTTCACGCGCGACGGCAAGCAGATGACCACCAAGATCACGCCCGCCAAAAGCTCGACCGGCCCATATATCGGCGTCTTCCTCACTGCCAAATACACCTTCCCGTTCCCGGTGAAAATCCAACTTCAGGATGTCGGCGGCCCGAGTGCTGGCATGATGTTCGCCCTCGGAATCATCGACAAGCTGACGCCAACGAAACTGAACGGTGGCCAGCACATTGCAGGCACGGGCACGATCACGGCGTCGGGGTCGGTGGGCGCCATCGGCGGCATCCGGCAGAAGATGTACGGCGCGCGGAATGCTGGCGCGAACTACTTCCTGGCGCCCGCCAGCAACTGCAATGAGGTGCGCGGACACATCCCCGCAGGACTCACCGTTTTCGCGACATCCAAACTCAGTGATTCGGTCACAGATCTTCACGCGATAGCAACAGGTACGGGCCTCTCGAAGCTCAAGACCTGTGGTTAAGATTGCAACACCCCTAAGAGAGCCAGGAGCGGTCACGTGACCTCTACCCCGAACCGTCCAGCGCAGAATCGCCCGGCCACAAGAACTCGGGCCACGCTGACGATCACAGCAGTCATAGTTGCCGCCATCATCATCCTTTTCTTCGTGTTCTCGGGGCTGTACACCGACTGGCTCTGGTACCAGCAGATCGGTTACCTGAACGTGTTGACCACGCAGTGGATCACACAGTTCTCGATGTTCTGGATCGGCTTCTTCGGGATGGCGCTCCCGGTGTTCGCGAGTATCGAAATCGCTTTCAGATGGAGGCCGGTCTACGCGAAGCTCAACTCGCAGCTGGATCGGTACCAGCAGGTCGTCGAGCCGCTGCGCCGGCTTGCCATGTACGGAATTCCGGTCATCCTCGGCATCTTCGGTGGAGCGTCCGCATCATCCCACTGGCAGACGGTACTGGAGTTTCTGAACCGAACGTCCTTCGGCAAGAAGGACCCGCAGTTCCACCTCGACGTGTCGTTCTACGTCTTCGACCTGCCGTTCTGGCGAGGTGTGATCGCGTTCGCGTCCGCGGTCATCATCATCTCGTTCATCGCGGCGCTCGCGACGAGCTACCTCTATGGGGCCATCCGTCTGACCGGCCGCGAGCTGAGGATTTCGCGAACCGCTCGCATCCAGCTTGCCGTCACTGCTGGGGTGTACATCGCGCTACAGGCGGTCAGCATCTGGCTTGACCAGTACGGAACGGTGACCAGTCCGAGCGCCGGCTTCATCGCGATCGGCGCCGGATATACCGAGGTCAACGCGACGATTCCCGCGCGCGAAATCCTCTCCGTGATCGCGTTGCTCGTCGCGCTGCTGTTCTTCTTCACGGCGATCTTCGGGCGGTGGCGGTACCCGCTGGTCGGCACGGCGTTGCTGCTGGTGAGCGCCATCCTGATCGCGGCGATCTATCCGGCGCTCGTGCAGCGCTTCGGGGCGGAGCCGAGCGCCAAGACGCTCGAGGCGCCATATATCTCCCGCAATATCGACGCGACTCGTGAGGCCTATGGCGTTGCGAACGTCAAGACCGAGCCGTACCAGGCGACGACGTCGACCCCCGCGGGCGCGCTCAAGACCGACGCGGAGACGACCGCGAGCATCCGAATCCTCGATCCTGACCTCGTGTCGAAGTCGTTCGGACAACTCGAGCAGTTCAAGCAGTACTACCAGTTCGAAAGTCACCTCGACGTCGACCGGTACATGATCGACGGCAAGTCGCAGGACACCGTCATCGCGGCTCGCGAGCTCAGCCAGAGCGGCCTCGGCGAGGCGCAGACCTGGTACAACAACGCGATCGTCTACACGCATGGCTACGGTGTCGTGGCGGCGTACGGAAACAAGCGCACGTCGGCAGGGCAGCCGGAGTTCCTGGAGTCCGGCATCCCTTCGACGGGCAAACTGGGCAGCTATCAGCCGCGGATCTACTTCGGTGAGAACTCGCCGCAGTACTCAATCGTCGGTGCCCCTCCCGGCTCCCCGCCACTTGAGCTTGACTACCCGGCTGGCAGCAACAGCGCGCAGAACAAGAAGACGACCTTCGAGGGCAGTGGTGGACCGAAGCTCGACAACCTGTTCACGCGGCTCGTCTACGCGATCAAGTTCCAGTCGGAAGACATCGTGCTCTCGGACGCCGTCAACAAGGATTCGCAGATTCTGTACAACCGCGACCCCCGCGACCGGGTTTCTGCCGTTGCCCCGTACCTGACGCTCGACAATGACGCGTACCCGGCGATCGTTAACGGCCGGGTTGACTGGATCGTCGATGGGTACACGACCACGGACCAGTACCCGTATTCGAGCGACGAACAACTCAGCGAGGTCATAGCGGACTCCAACGTCAAGGCGCCGGCGTATGCGCTCGACAACCTCAACTACATCCGTAACTCGGTGAAGGCGACGGTCGATGCGTACTCGGGTAAGGTCACGCTCTACGCGTGGGATCCGCAGGACCCGATCCTGAAGACCTGGGAGAAGATCTATCCCGCGACGGTGAAGCCCGAGAGCGAGATGAGTAGCCAGCTGCTCGCCCACGTGCGCTACCCGGAGGACCTGTTCAAGGCGCAGCGCGCGATCCTCGGTGCCTATCACGTGACGGACGCCGCATCGTTCTACTCGAGCGACGACCAGTGGGTTACGCCGAACGACCCGGTGTCATCGACTGCCGCGCCGTCGCTCCAGCCGCCGTACTACCTGACGATGAAGATCCCGGGGGACACGAAGCCGGCCTTCACCCTGTACTCGACGTACGTGCCCAAGAGCTCGACGGCGAACACCCGGAGCGTGCTCACCGGATACCTGGCCGTGGATTCGGATGTCGGTCCCAACTACGGCAAGCTGACGTTGCTGACCCTGCCCAAGCAGGTCAACATTCCTGGCCCGGGCTCTGTCGAAAACCAGTTCAGAACCGACCAGACCGTGGCCAACCAGCTCGCACTTCTTACCAGAGGTGCGACAAAGATCGACCTCGGAAACTTGCTGACAGTGCCCGTCGGTAACGGTCTGCTGTACGTCCAACCGGTTTACGTTTCGTCAACGGGCGAGACTAGCTACCCGTTGCTTCGGGATGTGCTGGTCGCGTTCGGCAACAAGGTCGTCATGCTTCCGACACTGGATGCCGCTCTCGACGCGCTGTTCAGCGGCAACTCGGGTGCCTCGGCCGGTGACAGCGGTTCGAATTCATCGGCGACGCCGGTGCCGATTCCCTCCGGAACTACGGGCGGAACCGGGAACGCGGCGCTGCAGAAGGCCCTCGCGGCTGCTGCTGTGGACCTCGCGGCCCGCCAGGCCGCCTATGCGAAGAACGACCTTGTCGCGGCCGCCCAGGCGGACGCTCGCCTCCAGGCCGACATCAGGGCGGCGATCGCTGCCGGCGGGTAGGGGTCCCTGTAGTTGGCCCAGTAGACCGCGCAGCGGTCGTAGTAGTTGGCCCAGTAGACCGCGCAGCGGTCGTATCGAAACCGGGGCTTGAGCGTGCCGAAAACTCAAAAGCGGCATGGACTGATCCGCGATTGCTCGGTTTCGCTGAGATTTGGCCGTTTTCCGGTGGGGGCGCCCCCGTTTCGGGGTCCAATCGTCGCTTACGTGCACCGTGGGGACAAACGTGCCCGGGCGCCCGAACACAATTGCCCCAATGGAACACAGTTACCAACGGCAAGACGGTTTCGGCGTCGAGAACGGCCAAATCCCAGCGAAACCGAGCAATCGCGGATCAGTCCATGCCGCTTTTTGTCTTTCGGCAGCCACACCCCCGCACCGCGGTCGGCGCCCCTCAACACCCTGTGGTAACGTTGTGGCTTGTGCCGCGGGGTGGAGCAGTTCGGTAGCTCGCTGGGCTCATAACCCAGAGGTCGCAGGTTCAAATCCTGTCCCCGCAACAGAATAGAAAAGGCTCCGCCACTTGGCGGGGCCTTTTCTATTCTGTTGGTGGTCCGGACGCGAAGCTGCTCGTGGGCCCACAGCCGCCGGTTCCGACGCGTTGCGTAGCAACGTGGCGGCCGTGCGCTGGGGAGTCAGCAGGCCCCCACCGCGAAGGGCCCCGGGCGCCGCGTTCAGCGGCGTTTGGGGGAGCCGGTAGGGACGCCCCGCAACAGGCGAATCCACCGCTCAATCACGCCACATTGCGTTCACGCAGCGTCACTAGAATCCAGCCGTGGCCGATCGCTCTCCGAGCAGCTCTCAGCCGAGCAAGTCCAAACCCTTCGCCGCATACCACCGCGCGCGCCGAGTCTCGGCGATCGGCCGTGCAGCGCTCGTCGGGATCCCCGTTGCCGCGCTGATCGCCGGGGGTGTGCGCCGTGAGTTGTCTGGCGTCAGCAACGGCCGCTCCGCCGGAGGTGGAGTCTCTCGCCGCGATTGGGTCTGAGCCCGCGTCCGCTTTGCCCTCCTCATCACCCGCGCCGGACGCGTCGAAGGTTCCGATGGTGCCGATCCGGCGGGCGAGCCCGGTTTCCCCGCCATCCGTCACCCGCATCGTGGTCACGGCGACCGGCTATCAGCACGAGATCGACGAGTGCCAGTGGGTGCGGATGGATCTCGACGCGCAGGCTCCCATCGTCGGCGCACACGCAGTGTGGTGGGTCGGCGGTGCTCTCGATGCGGCCCGGTGATGTCGTCGAGCTCGACGGTGAGGGCCTCGACGGTGACTACGTGGTTAGCGACAGCCGAGACGCTCACGCCGGCGATAACGCGGCGACGGCGACGGACGGGATGCTGGCGCAGGTGATCCTGCAAACCTGTTACCCCGGCGCGGGCGGTCGGGAACGACTGGTTGGCCTCGAACCCAAGGGTTGAGGCAGGAAGCTAACCGCCAGCGTTCCCTTTGGCACACGTCTGTTGCGCCGCGTTCTGGCCGGTGATGGTTGACGGCAGGACGATCGCCGCTGGGGTCTGTGCCGTCGCGCCGGACGACGGTGTTGCAGTCGGGGTGCTCGTCGGCGTTGTGGTTGCCGGAGCTCCCGTCGCAAGCTCGGCGCCTCGACCCGTCGTGCCGCTCAGTTTGACCGGCTGGTCAGAGTTGAGCGCTGCGTTGACGGCCAGGTCGGCGGAGACGTACGGGATGACCCGGTTGGCGTTCGCCGGGTCTCCGGTCGTCGGATACTGCAGCATCACGACGTTCTGCAGTGGGATGTTCTTCAGCGCCGCCGCCATCGACACGAGGGTGTCGACGTGCACGAGGCTGTCGGAGAGTTGCATGTTATGCACCGCGGCGTTCGCGAGCGAGTACAGCGTCAGCGGGTTCGAGAGTTCCCCGCCGGACTGCACTTTTCGCACGAGCGAAGACAGGAACACCTCCTGGCTGCTGATGCGCCCAAGGTCACTGCCATCTCCGACGCCGTGTCGGGTTCGCAGGAACTCGAGTGCCTGTTGGCCGGCAATGGTGTGTTCGCCCGCGCTGAGCGTCAGGCCTGTGTCGCGATCGTTGATGGGGCTGGCGACACACACGGTCACGCCGCCCACCGCATTCGACATGGATGCGACGCCGTCAAAAGAGATCTCCGCGGCATACGGGATGGTGACACCCGTCAACTTCTCGATGGTGAGCACCGGGCAATCGAGTCCACCCCGTGCCAGCGTCGTGTTGAGCATCGCGCCGTAGGACGCCGAGTAGGAGCCGCCGTTCGCCGTCGGGCAGGCGGGTATGGGCACGATAGTGTCGCGAGGGAAGCTGACCACCATCGCGCTCTGATGGTTCGCCGCGATGTGGATGAGGATGGTGACGTCGTTGCTCCCTGCTCCGGAGCTTCCGGCGAGCTGGGTTTGAGTGGCGAACTCGCCCCCCTGGCCGGTTCTCGTGTCGGTGCCGACGAGTAGGAGGTTCACGGCACCGCTGATCGCTCCAACGGTGGGGGGAGCCGCAGTCTGCCCGTTGAGCTGCGTGAGATGGACGCCGGGTTTCACAGCGCTGCTGAGGCTCCAGATGGCGATTCCGCTGATCGAAACGGTGGCGACGAGCACCACCGCGAGTCCAATCGCGAGGAGCTTGACTGTCGCCACGATGGGTCGGGTGCGGGGCAATCGTCCGTGCTGCACCACGGGGTCACCGGCTCGGGCGTCCCGAGTTTTTGGTTCGTCGGTCACTGGGCCTCCTCGTCGCCGACGGTACCTAGCCGGGCTGGGAGTGCTCTGAGCGCAGCCTGAACAAAGAAGAAGATTAGAGGGCGTTTTCGGCGGTGACGTCGAGCGCCAGCGCAACTCCCGCCGCTTCGAGCCATCGCACAGGATCCGCTATTGCTGCGTCGACATCGCCAGCGAGCTTCCCGAGTGACAAGGCGTAGTTGAACGACCCTGTGCTGAAGGATGACGGATCGGTCGCGATGCTCCCAGCGACCAGGGCGGTCGCCGTGCCGACAGCGGCAGCCTGCGCGTTGACCCACGCTGGCACCTTTCCGCCGGCAGACTGCGCGTCGAAGCGCCCCTCTCCCGTGATCACCAACGAGGCCGCCGCGATGGCAATGGGAAGGCCGAGTAGCTCGCCAACTGCTTCCGCACCCGGTCGGAGCACCGCACCCCAGGTGTGCAGTCCGAATCCGACACCGCCGGCGGCACCGGTGCCCGGCGCCATCGCATTCCCGCCGAGGAGGGACGCCAACCGAGCGAGGTTGGCCTCGAGCGCCGGGATGTCGCCCGGCGTCGCACCCTTCTGCTCGCCGAACACCGCGGCAGCCCCGTCGGCGCCGAGGAGCGGATTGCGTACATCGGTCAGCACGATGGCGCCCTCTGCCGGCATCGCTCGAAGCGCGCCAAGGTCGACTCCGGCGAGTGCGCCGAGCCCACGATTTCCGGGCGGGACCAGCGCGTCGTTCGCGTCAAGCAGCCGCGCGCCGAGGGCGGAGAGAACGCCCGCGCCACCATCGGTGGAAGCGCTGCCGCCAATACCCAGCACGAGTCGACGCACACCCGCGTCCAGCGCGGCGACGATGGCCTGACCGAATCCGACACTGTTGGCGTCGAACACGGCCAACTCGTCCATCAGCGTGAGTCCGCTGGTCGAAGCCAGTTCGACCACCCCCGTGTCGTCCGGCAGCAGGAGCCACTCGCTCGAGACGGACCGCCCGTCGGGTCCGGTGACGTTCACCGGCACGGCGATCGCGCCGGGAACCGCCGCCGCGAAAGCGGCGAGTGTTCCTTCACCGCCATCGGCCATGGGTAACAGAATGATTTCGTCGTGCGGCCGCACGGAGACCCAACCGCGAGCGATCGCAGCTGCGGCGGTGGCGGCGCTCGCAGTCCCCTTGAAGGAATCCGGCGCCACCACGACGAGACTCATGGAGCCAGCGTGGCACAGGTAGCCCTGCGCGGGTAGCGTCTGCGTGGGTGAGCTCGGGCCTAGGCTTGTTCGCATGGCCACGCCGCTCGAGTCGTCAGCCGCGATCGCGGTGGCGCAGTTTGCTCCCGGCACAGTGCCGCAGCAGAATCTCGCCGCAATTCGTTCACTGGCTGTGACTGCGGTGTCACGTGGCGCTCGACTCGTCGTCTTTCCCGAGTACTCGTCATACTTCGCCCCCCAACTCGGAGCTGATTTCCTCATAGCCGCGGAACCGATCGATGGCCCTTTCATCTCCGGCGTCCGGACTCTGGCGGCCGAACTCGCCATTCACCTGGTCGTTGGCCTCGTCGAAAAGATCGAGGATGCCAACCGCTTCTCGAACACGCTCGTTGCGGTCTCGCCGAGTGGCGACATCCTGAGCCTCTATCGCAAGCTGCACCTCTACGACGCTTTCGGAGATCGCGAGTCCGACTGGGTGCAGCCAGGTCAGCTTCTGCCGCCCCAGACGTTCGAGTTCGAGGGTTTCGTGGTTGGTCTTCAGACCTGCTACGACCTTCGGTTTCCCGAGGTCACCCGATTTCTGGTCGACGCGGGCGCGAACCTTGTGCTCGTTCCCTCCGAGTGGGTGCGTGGCCCGCTCAAAGAGCATCACTGGCGAACACTGGTGACGGCCCGGGCGCTGGAGAACACCATCTATGTCGCGGCGGCGGACCAGACTCCTCCGATTGGGGTTGGCAACAGCATGATTGTGGATCCGATGGGCGTCGTTCTCGCGGCCCTCGGCGAGCAGACGGATGTCGCGGTCGCAACAATCTCGACGACTCGCGTTGAGGCAGTGCGCGCTATCAACCCCGCCCTCGAGTTGCGCAGGTTCCGAGTCACCCCCTCCGAGTGAGCCTCGAGAGGATTCCTCCTCATTCGGACAATATCGACGTAAAGTTGGGTCTGCGTGGCGGGGAGACTGCATGGCCGACGAGCTCTACCGGGTGTTGGTTGTCGATGACGACCCGGACGTCGTCCTGTACACAAGCACAATCCTTCAACGTCGCGGGGGCTGCGAAGTAAGGGCGATCTCGAATCCGACCCTCGCCAGAAATGCCGTAGACGAGTTCCGTCCAGACGTCGTGGTGACCGACATCGAGATGCCAGGCATGACCGGTCTCGAGCTCATCGCGCTGCTGCGGAAAGACCAGCCGGACCTGCCCGTCGTGGTGATGACGGCCCACGCGTCGGTCGACTACGCGCTCGGAGCGCTACGAAGCCAGGCCGACGAATTCCTGGTGAAACCGGTCTCATCGGTCGAACTCATCAACGTCGTGAATCGGCTGGCGGCCGAGGGTCGCGCGAACCGGGAAGCCGCTCGGCCGCGTGAGTATGTCCTCGCGATCGGTGCGCATCCGGACGACGTCGAGCTCGGTGTCGGCGGCATTCTCGCCGCTCACCGCGACGCGGGTGACACTGTCGTCATTCTCACGATGTCGCGTGGCGGGAGGGGCGGGGAGCCCAACGACCGACAGGGCGAATCGATGGCTTCGGCCGAGTTACTCGGGGCGAGGCTTTTTCTCGAGGACTTGATCGACACGGAGATCACGAACACCGGCCCGACGATCGTCATCATCGAGCGCGTGGTCCAGCAGGTCAATCCGACCATCGTCTACACGCACAGCATCCACGATCGTCACCAGGACCACAGGGCGGTTCACGAGGCAGTCGTCGTCGCGGCACGTGCTGTTCCCACGCTCGCCTGCTTCCAATCTCCGTCTTCGACCGTCGATTTTCGCCCATCGCGGTTCGTATCGATCGACGGTTACACGGAGAAGAAGATGGAATTGCTGCAGTGTTTCCGCTCGCAGGCAACCATTAGGGCCTACCTCGAGCCCGACTTCGTGCTGGCGACGACGCGCTACTGGTCGCGTTTCTCCAGTGGCAGCGAACACTGCGAACCGCTCGAGATCATTCGTGACGCAGACGACCTGTCCATCCAGTCGAGAACGCGCTCGACGGCCAGTCGACGCGCGTCGAGCGGGGGCCAGCTATGACCCGAGTGCTGGTGACAGGCGCAGGCGGACCCGCGGGCATCGCCGTCATCCGTTCGCTCCTGAAGCGTGCCGATGCCGAGGTCTACGTCGGCGACATGGACGGCTGGGCGAGCGGTCTATATCTTGTGCCGGCGAATCGGCGGCGCATCCTGCAACCCGGGCTCAGTCCGAACTTCGTGGACGACATCAAACTGCTGTGCGCGCACGACGGAATCGACGTCGTGATTTCCACCGTCGACGTCGAGCTGCCGCCACTTGCCAGGCGACGCGCGGAACTCGGAGCTGTGCTTGCCGCCCCATCGCTGGCCACTCTCGACGTCACCCTCGACAAGTGGGAGCTCGCTCAGCGCTGTTCACGCCTGCTGCGGGTACCGGTCACCCGGTTGCTCAACGAAGATGGCACCAGGCTCAACTGGACGTTCCCCGTGATCGTGAAGCCGCGGCGCGGGGCTGGCTCCCGCGGAGTTCGACTGGTGGCCGATCGCGCGGCGCTCGAGGCGCTCGGTGTTGACGAGGCGCTCATCATCCAGGAGCACCTTCCCGGTGACGAATTCTCCGTGGACGTGCTGGCCGACCTCGACGGACACGTGGTCGCTGCCGTGCCACGCACACGCACACGCGTCGACTCCGGCGTCTCGATCGCGGGCAGAACTGTGCACGACGATGGACTCGAATCGACCGCTGCGGCCGTGGCGAACGCGATTGGACTCACGGGTGTAGCAAACATTCAACTGCGACGAGACACCGAGGGCGTGCCCGCGCTGCTAGAGGTCAACCCGCGGTTCCCCGGGGCGCTCCCGCTCACAATCGCGGCGGGAGTCGACATCCCGTCTCTCGTGCTCGATCTGGCGACCGGTGTTCCCATCCCCGACCGAATCGAGTTCCGCGACCTTGCGAACGTGCGTTACCTGGAGGACATCTTCGTTGACCCCGAAGAGATCCTGCTTTCGGACAACGCCGCCCACGCCGACGAGGACGAGCAGTGAGCATCCAGTCTCGCGCCGTTCTTCGCGGCGACTTTCATGTGCATTCGAGCTTCTCGGACGATGCGCGCAGCAGCATTGCCGAAAACCTGGCCGCAGCAGCGAGCAACGGCATCTCCGAGATCAGGCTCATCGATCACGTTCGAGCCTCGACAATCTGGGTGCCGCAGTTTCTCGCTGAAGTCGCGCGGGCGCCGCGTCACAACGGGCTCACCGTGCGCACGGGCGTTGAGGCGAAGATGCTCAATGCCCTCGGCGAGCTCGACATCCCGCCGGATCTCGTAGTCGGTCCTGGCGGCGTCGACGCGATCGTGATCGCC
>DASXNG010000008.1:0-3655 GCA_036495225.1 Galbitalea sp. | reverse complement strand
GGTTCCGGCGCAGCAGTCGCGCCGGAACCACTCGTCCTCCCCAATTCCCGGCCCCACAACAGTCCCGCCCAGAAAGGGCTCCAGCTATGACAGCTCTCTTTGAGTGGATGGCAACGCTGCCGCCACTCCTCCAGATACCCGTTGTGCTCATCCTCTTCGGCATCGTCATCGCCGCCGTGCTTTTCTTCATCGAATTCGCGCCGCGTAGCGGGCGTCGGTACACGATCCTGCGGTTGCTGGTCGCGGTGCTCGTACCGGCCATCGCGCTCCTGTTCTTCGGCATCTACAACTCGGCGGTATGGCTCGTGCCAGTCGCGGCGGCGCTTGGGGCGGTTCTCTTCCTGCTCGACAGTCGCTCAAAGGGTGGCAAGGGTTCGCTGCTTCAGCTCTTCACCTTCATGGCGCCAGCGATCATCCTGCTGGCGATCGGCCTGCTCTACCCGATGATCAAGACCATCATTTCGGCGTTCTTCAGCAATGACGGCTCACAGTTCGTTGGCCTGGCCAATTTCTCCTACATCTTCGCTGGGGGCAGTGACGGCGTCATCGCCGTCGTCAACCAGATCGTGTGGGTCGTGATCACGCCGGTCGTCGCGACGGCGATCGGACTGCTGTACGCGGTGTTCATCGACAAGAGCCGAGGCGAGAAAACGCTCAAGGTCTTCGTGTTCATGCCGGTCGCGATTTCCTTCGTCGGCGCGTCCATCATCTTCAAGTTCTTCTACGACTACCAGCAGGGCGCACAGATCGGCCTGCTCAACCAGATCGTGGTGTGGTTCGGCGGCCAGCCGGTCAACTGGCTGCAGACCTCTCCGCTCAACGATGTGCTGCTGATCATCATCCTGATCTGGAGCCAGACCGGGTTCGCGATGGTGCTGCTGTCCGCCGCTATCAAGGGCGTGCCGGAGGAACAGCTCGAGGCCGCGGAGTTGGACGGAGCCAACGCGTACGCGAGGTTCAGGAACGTGACGGTTCCGAGCATCCGCCCGACCATCATCGTCACCTGGATCACCATCGCAATCGTCTCGCTGAAGGTGTACGACATCATCGCGGCGACGACGCAGGGCCAGAACAACACGAGCGTCATCAGCTACCAGATGGTGCGGCTCTTCCAGAACCTGCCGCCGCAGAACGGCACGTCGTCTGCTGAGGCGGTTCTGCTGTTCATCCTGATCCTGCCGTTCCTCATCTATAACGCTCGCAACATCAGAAGGCAGAGGTTGGGACTGTGACCACAACACGCACCGACCGGCGCTCCGAGCGGAAGCAAGACGCGGTCAATCGCCGAGCGGAGGCTCGCGCCTTCGACGATTCGCGCAAGCGGCTGTCTAGTCGCGGCGCGACGATTGCGGCGATTGTCATCGCTGTCATCTGGACGATCCCGACCTTCGGACTGTTCGTCACCTCATTCAGGCAGCCAGCTGACATCAACACCTCAGGCTGGTGGACGGTCTTCACAAATCCCAACCTCACTATCGACAACTACATCAACACCCTGCAGTTCACGGACGGCGGACTGACCGTCGCGCAGTCGTTCATCAACTCGCTGGTCATCACGATCCCCGCGACGGTCTTCCCGATCGCCGTGGCGGCACTGGCCGCCTACGCGATTGCGTGGGTCGATTTCCGTGGGCGAAACCTGATCTTCATCGCGATTTTCTCGCTCCAGATCGTGCCGATTCAGGTTGCCCTCGTGCCGCTGTTGAGCCTGTTCTCGAACGGGCTCACGATCGGCAACTGGGCGGTGTTCCCTGGACTCAACCTGAACAACGCGGATGGCAGCTTCGCTCGCATCTGGATCGCGCACACCATGTTCGCGCTTCCCCTCGCGGTGTTCCTGCTGCACAACTTCATTTCGGCGATTCCGTCGGACATCATGGAAGCCGCGAAGATCGACGGCGCCGGTCACGGCCAGATCTTCTTCCGTATCGTGCTTCCGCTCGCGATGCCGGCCATCGCGTCGTTCGCCATCTTGCAGTTCCTCTGGGTGTGGAACGACCTGCTGGTCGCTACCATCTTCACGTCGGGCAATAACTTCCCGATCACGAAGGTTTTGACGGACCTCTCTGGCACGTACGGGTCGACCTGGTACCTGCTGTCCGCGGGTACGTTCCTCGCCATCATCGTGCCGCTGATCGTGTTCTTCTCCATGCAGCGCTTCTTCGTGCGCGGCCTGCTTGCCGGAGCGACTAAGGGCTAAACGCGAGGGCGGATCACCTATGGCAGAGTTGACTCGCTCGAAACCACCAGAGCGCACTTCTCCGACTGTGGGGTGATGCACGCCGTGACAAGCATTGACGATGTTGCGCGCGAATCCGGGGTGTCCACTGCGACCGTTTCCCGGGCTTTGCGCGGGCTTCCGCATGTCTCTGAACCGACGCGTGCCCGCATCCGCCAGATCGCGGATGAGCTGGGCTATGTGGCATCCTCCAGTGCCTCCGGGCTCGCGTCCGGACGAACCCTGGCGATGGGACTGGTGGCGCCCTCGGTGAGTCGCTGGTTCTACACGAGCGTCATCGAGGGCGTCGACTCCGTGTTGCGTGAGGCGAACTACGACCTGATCCTCTACAACCTTGCGCGTGGCGGCGGCGACCGCGAGCGCGTCTTCCACCGCTCCATACTGCGCAAACGTACGGATGCCCTGATCGCCGTCGGCATGGATTTCACGGCAGATGAACGCGAACAGTTGCTCTCCGTTGGCCACCCGGTAGTCATGATCGGTGGCCCCGTGCGGGGGCTCCGTCACATCGGTATCGACGAACGTGCAGTCGCTCGAACCGCAACCGAGCACCTCATCGGTCTCGGCCATCGGGACATCGCGCACCTCGGTGGCGGCAACGACGAGGATCTCAACCGCAAGGTGCCGGTTGAGCGCAGGCGCGGTTTCCTTGACGCTATGCACGGGGCGGGCTTGGCCGTGAACGAGGGGTGGCTTCTCAACGGTGACTTCTCACTGACCACGAGTCGCGCGGTCGTCGGCGACCTGTTCGCCCGCCCCGGTCCGCGACCGACCGCGATCTTCGCAAGCTCAGACGAGATGGCCATCGGGGCGATGCTCGCCGCATACGACAACGGCATCAGCATCCCGCGCGACATTTCGATCATCGGCATCGACAATCACGACCTCGCCGCGTCGTTCGGACTGACGACCATGGCCCAGGACCCGTACGAGCAGGGCTCGCGTGGCGCGCGCATCCTCCTTCAGGACCTCGCGGGGCGGCCGCTGAACTCGAAGCAGTCGCTCAAGGCGGAGGCGAAGCTATTGCTGAGAGCGAGTACGGGGCCGGTTCGCTAGGTGGATAAGTAGCGGCGCGCAGCGACGCGTAGCGAAACCCGGTGCGTATTCCTACTGAAGACGCGCGTTCCGCCGGATCAGGGCCTCAAAAACAGGCAAATTCTCCTGTTGAACGTGCGAAACACCGAAATCATCCTGTTGACCGGCGCCGACGACTCGAAAACGGCCACGTTTCTCCGAAACCGGGCCACGAGCAGATCAGTCCATGCCGCTTTTGGTTTCGGAACGCTCAACCAACTACTCGGTTTTGTTGTGCGCTAGTACTTGATCTGATACAGTACTGGACATGACACCGAACGACACGAACGAGGCGGCAACAGCGCCGCAGTCCGAGCCCTTCGCGTCCGACCTGCTTCGCGG
>DASXNG010000007.1:0-6280 GCA_036495225.1 Galbitalea sp. | reverse complement strand
GGCGATCGGTAGTGGCGTGCACGAGCGCGAGTGCGTTTTCGAGGTGTTCGGTCGTCGCCTCCCCGGCGGTCGTCGCTACGGCATCGTCGCGGGCACCGGGCGGCTCCTCGAGCTCATCCGCGACTTCCGCTTCGGGGATGCCGAACTGGCCTGGCTGAACGACAACGCGGTCGTTCACGCGCGCACCCTCGACTGGCTCGCGAACTACCAGTTCACGGGATCCATCACGGGCTACCAGGAGGGCGAGGTCTACTTTCCCGGGTCGCCAATGCTCGTAGTTCAGGGCGGATTCGCCGAATCCGTCATCCTTGAGACGCTGGTACTGAGCGTGCTGAACTTCGACTCCGCCGTCGCGACCGCAGCGAGCCGCATGGTCAGCGCGGCCGGGGGCAGACCGATTGCCGAAATGGGTTCGAGGCGAGCCCACGAGCGCGCGGCCGTCGCCGCGGCACGAGCGGCCTTCATCGCCGGCTTCGGCGCGACGAGCAACCTCGAAGCTGGACGCACCTGGGGTGTGCCGACCATGGGCACTGCAGCGCACGCCTTCACACTCCTCCACGACAGCGAAGAAGCCGCATTCGCTGCTCAGGTGGCTGCGATGGGGCCGGGAACAACTCTTCTGGTCGATACCTATGACGTGCAGACTGCGGTCGAGCGCGCGGTCAAGGCGGCCGGCACCGAGCTCGGTGCGGTTCGCATCGACAGCGGTGATCTTCCATCCCAAGTCGCCGCGGTGCGTGCCCAACTCGATTCCCTCGGCGCCACGAACACCAGAATCACGGTGACCAACGACCTCGACGAGTATGCGATCGCCGCGCTCAGTGCCGCGCCCGTCGACTCCTTCGGCGTCGGGACCTCTGTCGTCACCGGGTCGGGGCATCCCGCGGCCGGCCTTGTCTACAAACTCGTGGCGCGCCGGGACTCCGCGGGCGCATGGGTTTCCGTTGCGAAACAGTCGGTTGCCAAGGCGACTGTCGGAGGACGCAAGACCCCCGTGCGCACGCTCGCAGCAGGCGTAGCGAGTGCAGAGACCCTGTACCTCGGTGGGGTCCCGGCTCCCGCGACCAACGAGCGCCCGCTGCTGGTGCCGCTCATGCAACGCGGCGTTGCGTACGAGCAGTATCTCGGCGCATCCGGAACCGCGCTCGCTCGCGCGCACCGCGCTGCCGCGGTTGCCGAACTGCCCGGCGAGGCTCTCCGCCTGAGCCGCGGGGACCCCGCCATCCCGACTCAGTACGCGACCGCGTAGCTCCCGCGTCCCAGAGCCGGGCGAGGGGCATCACTTACACTGGGCGATAACTAATTCACGGGTGTGCGAGCTGGCGTCGCGCCCGTCGGTCAACGCGAGCGGAATCTGAAGTGACGTCTCAATCAGGAGAAAACCTGCGCACTGTCGCGGTCGTGCTCGCCGGAGGCGTCGGCGCACGCATCGGCTTTGACCTGCCGAAACAGCTCATCAAGATCGCAGGCAAATCCGTGGTCGAACACACGATTGAGGCGCTCAACGACTCGCCGGACATCGACGAAATCATCGTCATGATGACGCCAGGACATCTCGACCCGATCCTCACCATTCGCAGCTCCGGCAAGTATCCGAAACTCACGCGCGTGTTCGAAGGCGGTGCAAACCGCAACCAGACCACCCAACTCGCGATCGAGGCGCTGGGCAACGAGGAGATCAAGGTCCTGTTCCATGACGCCGTTCGGCCGTTCATCGACAACCGGATCGTGCATGACTGCGTGGTTGCGCTCGACGCACACGGCGCCGTCGACACGGCCATTCCTTCGGCCGACACGATCATCGAAGTTTCGGACGATGGATTCCTCATCGACGTGCCCCCGCGCTCGAAGCTTCGACGTGGCCAGACCCCACAGGGATTCAGGCTGTCCGCCATTCGCGCCGCATACGAGAGGGCGGCTGTCGACCCTAATTTCGCGGCGACGGATGACTGCACTGTCGTGCTCCGCTACACGCCAGAGGTGAAGATCGCGGTGGTCGCTGGCTCCGACGAGAACATGAAGGTCACGGAGCCCATCGACATCGCCATCGCGGACAAATTGTTCCAACTCCGTTCTGCGACCTCGAAGGAGCTCGCGCAGGAGGCACGCGCGGCGGGGCTCGATGGCAAGACGATCGTTGTGTTCGGCGGCGCATACGGCATCGGCGCTGAGGTGTGCGCGGTCGCGAAAAACTTCGGTGCGAACGTCTACTCGTTCAGCCGCTCCGAAACCAAGACGCACGTTCAGAACCGCGAAGAGGTTCGCGAGGCGCTTCGCCTGGCCGCAGAAGAGACCGGGCGCATCGACTACGTCGTGAACTCCGCCGGCCTGCTCGCCATTTCGGGCCTGGAGGATGCATCGGACGACATCATCTTCTCGACGATCGACATCAACCTCATCGGGCCGATCCTGATCGCGCAGGAAGCGCTTCCGTACCTTCGCGAGACATCCGGCCAGCTTCTGAACTTCACGTCCAGTTCGTATACGCGCGGCCGCGGTGGCTACAGCCTGTATTCGGCGACGAAGGCGGCTGTGGTGAATTTCACACAGGCGCTCGCGGACGAGTGGACGGCCGACGGGGTACGCGTGAACGTCATCAATCCCGATCGCACCAGCACGCCCATGCGCACAAGCGCATTCGGCAAGGAGCCGGACGGATCGCTCCTGAGTGCACGGACGGTCGCACTCGTCTCGATCGACACCCTGATCTCCAACGTCACCGGTCACGTGATCGACGTGCGCCGCGACGGCAGCCCCATCGACAGCGTGCCGATGGACGAGTTCGAAGTTCCCGGAGGATGAACGGCTCAGTCACCCGGATCACGCCCCGCGACGTCGCCCTGCTCGCCAGCCTGGTTCTCGGCCTCACGCTCGCAGCCGTCGGCGCCATCGCGCAACTGCCATGGGTGACGTTCTCGGGTGCGTTGCTCAGCGTCGTCGGCCAATTTCTGATCACGGTTCTGGCCTCGCCGATCAATCGCGCGCTGAGCTACATCGCCATCTCGCGCGCGACCCGGGTCCTGCTTCTCGTAGTGCTGAGCGTACTGCTCGAAATGGCACCCGCCATCGACGCGCGACCGGACTCCGACTGGTTCCCTCCGACGGCGGACGCGATCGCGCAAGTGCTGGTCCTCGTCGCGGGCGCGCTTTGTTACGTCGCGACGCTAGCCGACCAGTGGCGGGCACGCGCGTTTCGCGTTGGCGGCCTGATGTGGCGCGGACTCGGGCACGTCGGTCTGGCCGATTCGCGGGAGGCGCCAGCCGGCATCGCGACCGCGCTCGTTGCTCTCGTTCCCGTCGCGCTGCTGTGCTGCGGTATCCCGATTACGCAGGCAGCACGGGCCACGCCGAACGTGCTTCTCGTACTTGCGGTCATTACGATCGCAGCCTGCGCCGTGTCCTGCACAGTGAGCCTCGTCGGTCACGCTCGTCTTGAACGCCTCGGCGGCGATCGTGCCGAACGCTTGCGCGCCGTGCGCGACGCACTGGACGCCTACTCGCCGGAAGTAGTGATCTTCATGAGTGCGCCCGCGAGTGGCACGTACGCGCTCAACGTGTGGATCCAGACCGCAGCGGCATTCACCTCGAAGACGCTCATCATCAGCAAGGAAGCTGCACACCTGCGCAACCTCGAGCCGACCGACCTGCCGATCGTCGTCGCACCCCGCGCACGCGATGTCGAATACCTCACTGTCAGCTCAGTCAAGGTGGTGCTCCACCCGACCACCGCGAACAAGGTCTACGAGATCATGCGCCTGCGGGGGCTGCTCCAGGTGTTCATCGGCCACGGTGACAGCGACAAGGTCTCGAGCTACAACCCGTACAGCCGGGTGTTCGACGAGATCTGGGTTTCGGGACAGGCGGGAATCGACCGTTACACCGCTCTCGGCGATGGTTTCCGCGAGGAGCAATTCGTCATTGTCGGGCGCCCACAGCTCGCAGAAATCGCGACTGTCGCGCTCGACGGTTCCAGTGAGACGCACACCCCGCGCCCAACCGTCCTCTACGCGCCGACGTGGGAAGGGTTTCTCGAACAGTCCAATTACTCGTCACTGGCGACTATGGGAGTCGCGATGGTGCGTACGTTGCTTGCGATGCCCGACCCTCCGCGAATCCTGTTCAAGCCACACCCGTCGTCTGGCCACCGCATGCCGGCGATGCGCGAGGCTCAGGATGAGATCACGCGGATGCTCGAGGCAGCCGGTGGGGATCACGCGGTGTACCGCGCCGGCACTGTCTCGCTGTATGCGGCGTTCAACAGCGCGGATGTCATGATCACGGACATCTCGAGCGTACTGACCGATTTCCTCGCGTCGCACAAGCCATACCTCGTCACCAATCCGCGAAACGAGCTGCTCTCGGAGTTCCTGCAGGCCTTCCCCTCGAGCGCGGCGGGCAGCATCCTCGACGCGGATCTCACCAGCCAGCGCGGTCCGGACTTCGTCGCCGCAATCGAGCGGGGACTGGACGGCGACGAGGCGGGACGCCCGGAGCGCATAGCGCTGGCTAACTACCTGCTCGGAGAAATCAAGGCGGACCCGGTCGCCGCCTTCGCTGAGGATGTCGCGGCAGCGGTCGAGCGGGCGCGCATCCGCTACCCGGACGAGCGCGTTGTGCCCTATCCGCCGGACGCCGCCGGTGATGTGGCTCCGCCCTCCGATCTGCCCAGTACCGAACTGGCCGAGCCCGCGGAGGTCGACCAGTGATTCGGCGCGGGTTTGTGATCGCCGCTGCCATCGCGGCGGGGCTCGCAACGGTCGCCGACTGGTGGTTCATGTTGATCGCCGTAGCGATCTACATCGCCGCGGAGTTCATCGCGCCCCACGCGGCCTCGACGAAGCGCGTTGCCGACGCCGACCAGACGACGGTAGCCATCATCATGAGCGCCGCGACGCTGACCGTCGTCATCCACCAGGATGGGCCGCAGTACGAGATCTGGGGCACACTCATCCTTCTCGTGTTCCTGCACGCCGTGCAGCTCGGTCGCCACGTTCTGCGCATCGTCGCGACGAGGCGTTGGCGGACCTCCGCGGACTGGAAGAACCTGAGCGTCGCCGCCCCCGTTCCACGTCGCGGCGTACCGATTGCGGGACCAACACTGTTGCCGATTCCCGCTTGGATCGCTGCAACCGTGTGCAGCAGTCTGAACGCGCCAAACTTCGTGTACGTGATCGTTGCCATTGCGAGCGTCATCTGGGCGGTCATCACGCTCGTTCCGGTGTCGCGAACCCTGTTGTTCAATCTGCGGCTGCCCGCCGAAGATGTCCGCACGGCCGCTCTCGTCACGGCCCTTCGCGACGTCGAGCCCGAAATCCTCGTGCACTTCAACGCACTCATCACGAGTGCCTACGCGATCAACGACTGGGTGACGACGCTTGAGAGCCTTAATGAGAGGCACCGGGTCGCGATCCTCGTCGTCGACCGGCAGCCGTGGCACCTGCACACCATTGCCACCAGTCGGTTGCCCATCGTCTACCTGCAGGGTGCCGAGGCGATCGAGCACATCGTCGAGCAGGTTCCTTCAATCACGATGGCCCTGTACCCGCGGAACACCGCGGCCAACAAGAACATCCTGCGCGTCCCGAACCTGTATGACGTGTACGTCAATCACGGAGAGAGCGACAAGGCCGAGGCGGCCAATCCCGCAACGCGCGCGTTCGATGAGCTGTGGCTCGTCGGTGAGGCCGCGCGCGAGCGCTACCTGACCGCAAATGTCGGAGTTCGAGAGGACCAGCTCCGCATCGTCGGGCGTCCACAACTGAGCGAGTTGCTCGCAGCCGCCCCGCTCCTCGAGGACCCCACGACGACAACGGTCGTGTACGCGCCTACCTGGGAGGGCTACTTTGCCGCAGACGCGTACGGCTCGCTCCCGACCATGGGCGAGGCCGTGGTCAGCGCACTGCTCGCACGACCGGCAACCACGGTGGTGTACGCGCCGCACCCCGCTCTCGGCACCCTCTCTGGAGAGTTCGCTGCGGCAAACGACGCAGTGCTGAAGCAGCTCAGGCGCGCCGGAGCCGATCGAGGCATCGTCGCAACGGAATTCCAGCGTGACGCAGCGCTCGCGGCCGCAGACGTGCTGGTCACCGACATTGGGAACGAGCTCACCGACTTTCTCGCGCTCGACCGGCCTTACCTCGTTCTGCATCCTGGACCGACATCCGAAGCCGAGTTTGTCGCCGAAAATCCATCGGCTGCGGGCGGAGTCGTTGTCGAAGCCGCAACGGTCGCATCGATCGCAGACGCGGTGACGGATGCCGTGACCAATGACTCGAAGCGC
>DASXNG010000006.1:0-9047 GCA_036495225.1 Galbitalea sp. | reverse complement strand
GCGGATACAACTCGAACGAAAACGTCGACACGCTGATGCCCTCCGGAAATGGTCACGGTGGGGCGGGTGCCGGGCTCGGCTGTCGCTCCAGACGCGCTGTACTGCCGCGTCATTGGCACAAACATAGCAAGCCCGGCGCCGCTGCGCCGAGAGTGTTACGAAGCGTGAACTACCTCGAACTGCTTCAGCGACTCCACAAGTTGGGGGTGGACGAGCGCGGTGACGCGCGTGCCCGCCTCGACATAGTCGGTCGTGAGCACTCGGCCACCGGCGTGCAGTTTCGAGATGATGTCGCCCCGCTCGTATGGGACAAGCAGGTTCAACTCGACCTCGGGTTGCGGAATGAGGTCCGAGATGCGCTGCAGCAGTTCATCGATGCCCTCACCGGTTCGCGCGGAGACGAACACCGCGCGCGGCTCCAGGCCGCGTAGTAGCAGTCGCTGGTCTTCATCCACCAGGTCGCTCTTGTTGAACGCAACGATCTCGGGGATCTCTCGTGCCTCGATCTCGCCGATCACGTTTCGCACCGTGGCCAGCTGGGCGGCCGGATCCGGATGCGACGCATCGACAACGTGCACGATGACGTCAGCATCGCCGATCTCCTCGAGAGTCGACCGGAACGCCTCGACCAGCTGGTGTGGCAGGTTGCTCACAAACCCGACCGTGTCGGTGAACGTGTACGGCCTGCGATCGGCTGTCATCGACTTGCGCACAGTCGCGTCGAGGGTCGCAAACAACGCGTTCTCAACCAGTACGCCAGCACTCGTAATGCGGTTCAGCAGACTCGATTTGCCCGCGTTCGTGTAGCCGGCGATCGCAACGCTCGGCACCGCGAAGCGGTTGCGGTTCGCCCGCTTCGCCTCACGCGCCGGCGCGAATCCCTTGATCTGCTTGCGCAGCCTCGCCATACGAGTGTGGATGCGACGGCGATCGAGCTCGATCTTCGTCTCACCGGGACCACGGCTACCCATGCCTGCGCCCGCACCACCGACCTGGCCACCGGCCTGCCTGGACATCGACTCACCCCAACCACGCAGTCGAGGAAGCAGGTATTCGAGCTGGGCGAGTTCGACCTGCGCCTTACCCTCCCTGCTCTTCGCGTGCTGGCTGAAGATGTCGAGTATGACGGCCGTTCGGTCGATGACCTTGACCTTCACGACATCCTCAAGCGCACGCCTTTGGGATGGCGCGAGCTCGGTGTCCGCGATGACGGTATCTGCGCCGAGTGCGAGCACAATGCCCCGCAACTCCTCTGCCTTGCCCTTGCCGAGGTAGGTGGACGGGTCGGGATGCGGGCGCTGCTGCAGCAACCCGTCGAGCACGCGCGCTCCGGCGGTCTCGGCGAGCGATGCAAGCTCCCGCAGGGAGTTGTCCGCATCGTGCTGTGTGCCGCTCGGGTACACGCCGATGAGCACAACGTTCTCGAGGCGCAGCTGCCGGTACTCGACCTCTGTGACATCCTCGAGCTCCGTACTGAGCCCCTGCACTCGACGAAGTGCGGCACGATCTTCGCGATCGAACTGGTCGCCGTCTCGGCCATCGTCGTAGTGCGAGTCGGGCTGCAGTGCGTCCGCTCTTGAGAGCACTCTCGCGATGAGCTTCTCGTCTTCGTTTATCTCGGTCATTTTCACCAACTGTAGTCTTCGGTTTTTCGGTAGGTTTCTTGGATGAGCAATGAGCATTACTTCTCCGCTCAACCCGCGTCCGAGCTCAATCTGCGCAAATTTCATGCGCGTCTGGTCGGTACGACCTATGAGTTGACGACCGCGAGCGGAATCTTCAGCCCCGAGCGCATCGATGCGGGTACCGAGGTTTTGCTGGCCAACGTTCCAACGCCGCCACCCGGAGGCAACCTGCTTGATCTCGGTTGCGGCTGGGGGCCGATCGCGTTGAGTCTCGCCATCCATTCACCGCATGCAGCGGTGTGGGCGATCGATGTGAACGAAAGGGCGCTGGACCTGGTTCGACGCAATGCTCGAACGCTAGGGCTTCACAATGTCAACGCCTGTACACCAGACAATGTTCCCACAGATGTGCGATTCATGACAATTTGGTCGAATCCGCCGATTCGTGTTGGCAAGAACGAGCTGCACGGTTTGCTTGAGCGATGGCTGCCCCGGCTGGAACAAGGCAGCGATGCGTGGCTCGTTGTTCAACGCAATCTCGGCTCCGATTCGCTGCAGCGTTGGATGCAGACGGAGTTCAGCGACGAGTTCACGGTTACCCGCGCTGCGACCAACAAGGGCTACCGCGTTTTGCGCGCGCGCAAACGCAGCGGGATGACCGGGCCGATCGACTTTGTCGTGGATGCGCCGGAGTAGCTGAGTTCGTAGGTGAGGTCTCGACGACGCCGGTGCCTGCGGCACGCGGCTGCTCGACCCCCAGTGCGGGCGCACCCGTGAGCTACACGTGTTCGACCCCCAGATGCCGCCCGCTGTCAGACCGTGAGGTCGCCCTCGAAGACCAGCTCGGCGGGACCGCTCAGCGACACGTGCTCGCCGTCCTCGGTGGGGAACATTCGCACGCCGACCGTGCCACCCTGCACCTGCACCTGCCACTGGTTCGGCGCACCCGCGCCAGCCCAGTAGCGAGTCGCCAGCGCCGCAGCGACCGCGCCGGTGCCGCAGGAGAGGGTCTCGCCGCTCCCCCGCTCGTGCACGCGCATGCGGATGCGCCCGACGCCGTCTTTCACAAGTGGCTCGAGGGGGACGACGAACTCGATGTTCGCGCCATCCACGGGCTCCGGATCCAGTTGAGGGATGTACGTGAGATCCGCAGCATCCAACTCCTCGTCGCTGGCGAGTGCGACAACGACGTGCGGGTTGCCGACGTTGATGCCGAGCCCCGGTCGCGCGACGGGGAGCTCCTTGGCGCGAACCGTCGGCTCACCGCCATCCAGCGACCAGCGACCAAGGTCTGCCTGGAAACCGACCTTGTTCCGTTGCACGTCGTGCACACCGCTGCGCGTGCCGATCGTCAGAGTGTTGCCCTCCGTGAGCTCTGTGAGCCTGTTGTCGAGCAGGAATCGCGCGAAAACTCGGATGCCGTTGCCGCACATCTCGGCGATGCTTCCGTCGGCGTTGCGATAGTCCATGAACCATTCGGCTGCTTCGTCCTCGGCGAGAGCCGCAGAGCCCTCGGGGATGTTCGCCGACTTGACCGCGCGCAGCACGCCGTCGGCACCGACACCGAAGTGGCGGTCACAGATCGCCGCGACCTGGGCGGGCGTGAGGTCGATCTCCCCCTCCGGATCAGCGAACAGCACGAAGTCGTTGCCCGTGCCGTGGCCCTTGGTGAAGTGGATCGTCGTACTCACTGGTCAATCGTAGCGATGGCCGCGTCGACCCTGCCCGCGTCGTCCGAGTCGAGCCAGGTTGCGCCGTGGTACCGGCGGAACCAGCCGACCTGCCGCCGAGCGTATCGTCGCGTTAGCGCCGCTGCCTGTTCGATCGCTTCTGCCTGGCCGAGCCCGCCGTCAAGTTGGGCGATCGCCTGTGCGTAGCCAATTGCCCGCGCGGCGGTCACGCCCATTCGGTCACGATCGAGCGCGCGCACTTCGTCGATGAGACCGTCTGCCCACATCTGCTTCACGCGCGCATCGAGTCGCGCGACCAGCACGTCCCGCGGAGTCTGCAGCCCGAGAATCGTCACCGGGCGCCAGAGCGTCGAGTCATCGGGCAACCCGGCGCCGAACGGTGCGCCCGTGAGTTGGATGACCTCGAGCGCACGAACGAGTCGACGCCCGTTACTTGGCCCGATGGATGCCGCGGCCGCAGCATCCACCTCTTTGAGTCTCTGGTACAGAAGACCCGGTCCGCCGGCCTCGAGTTCGGCCTCGAGTGCGCCGCGTACCTCGGCGTCCGTGCCCGGGAAGCGGAAGTCCCAGAGCACGCTCGACACGTAGAGCCCGGAGCCGCCGACGAGGATCGGCACGGCACCACGACCGAGGATCTCGTCGATGGTCGTTCGCGCGAGGTCCTGATAGGCGGCAACGCTCGCCTCGTCGCTGATGTCGAGAATGTCGAGAAGGTGGTGCGGGATGCCTCGTCGCTCCGCGACACTCAGTTTCGCCGTGCCAATGTCCATGCCGCGGTAGAACTGCATGGCGTCAGCATTGACGATCTCCGTGGGCTGTCCGCGGTCGGCTAGGCGCTCGGCGAGGTCGAGCGAGAGACCGGACTTGCCGGTGCCGGTGGCGCCGACGATGGCGATCAGCGTGTCTGGGTTATCGGTCGCTGAGTTCATCGAAGCGGCCTCACGCGTTGGCCCCTTCGACAAGCTCAGGGACCGGTTTCACGCCTATCAGCGTTCGCCGTCGTTCAGGTCGTAGATCGGCGTTGTGAGTGAGCCCGGTGTTGCGACGCGCAGCGTCGGCAGTCCGAGCGAGACCTTGGCCGCGCCGTCGATCGACGTCGATCCGTGCGCTGGCACCGCACAGCTCTCGGCCTCCGCGCGATCCCACGCATCGCCGGAACGCGTACGACGAATGGTGAGCGGCGAGCCATCCACCGAGTCGGCGAGCAGGTAGAACGGCTTCGCGTCGGTGATCTCGACAGTGACGACATCCCCCGGGCGAGGAACGTCCGAATGCACTGGCACCTCGAAATGAACGAGCCTGCTGTCTTCGGCCCGTCCGGACAGGCGGTGCGTCGCAGCATCCTTGCGTGCCTCTGCTCCAACGAGCACATTCACAGAAGTACCGACCAGTTTCTGGTTCTCTTCCCAGGAGATCTCGTCTTGGAGTGCGGCCAGTCGCTCGTAGCGTTCCTGCACGACCGCCTTCGGGACCTGGTCGGCCATGGTCGCGGCGGGTGTGCCGGGCCGAATCGAGTATTGGAACGTGAACGCCGAGGCGAAGCGCGCCTCGCGCACCACGCGCAGGGTCTCCTGGAAGTCCTCTTCGGTCTCGCCTGGGAACCCGACAATGATGTCTGTCGTGATAGCCGCATTCGGAATCTTGGCGCGAACGCGGTCGAGGATCCCGAGGAACTTCTCCGACCGGTAGCTGCGCTTCATGGCGCGAAGAATGCTGTCGGATCCGGACTGCAGCGGCATGTGCAGCTGAGGCATGACGGCCGGCGTCTCCGCCATGGCGTCGATCACATCGTCGGTGAACGCGGCCGGGTGCGGACTGGTGAAACGGATGCGCTCGAGCCCGTCGATCTGCCCGGCGGCGCGCAGCAGCTTGCCGAACGCCTGACGGTCGCCGAACTCGACGCCGTAGGAGTTGACGTTCTGGCCGAGCAGGGTCACCTCGATGGCGCCGTCATCGACGAGCGCCTGGATCTCGGCGAGTACGTCGCCCGGGCGGCGGTCTTTCTCTTTGCCGCGCAACGATGGCACGATGCAGAAGGTGCAGGTGTTGTTGCAGCCGACAGAAACGGAAACCCAGCCGCTGTAGGTCGACTCACGACGCGTCGGAAGTGTTGACGGGAACACGTCGAGTGATTCAAGGATCTCGAGCTGCGCCTCACCGTTGTGTCGCGCCCGCTCGAGCAGTGTCGGAAGCGCGCCCATGTTGTGGGTGCCGAACACGACATCCACCCACGGCGCCTTCTCCAGAATGACGGACTTGTCTTTCTGGGCGAGACATCCGCCGACGGCGATCTGCATGCCTTCGTGCTCGCGCTTGATGGATGCGAGGATGCCGAGGTTTCCGTAGAGCTTGTTGTCCGCGTTTTCACGCACCGCGCACGTGTTGATGACCACAACATCGGCCTGGGCGCCCTCTGCGCGAATGTAACCGGCAGCCTCGAGCGATCCGCTGAGACGCTCCGAGTCGTGCACGTTCATCTGGCAGCCGTAGGTGCGAACCTCGTAGGTGCGCGGCGTCGTGCCCGTGCCGACCGGCGTCTCAACTAACAGCGTCATAGTGCCGTCAAGTCTAAAGCTCGTTACTGGAAGCGCGGTCCGGCGGCCGTCGGAGCGTTTCGCGAGGCTTCGCGACCACCCGCGGAGAGGGCGGATGCCACGGCCGATGCCACGATGCTGCCGGAGTATCCCTTGCGCATGAGGAACGCGCCGAGGCGACGACGCGCCGTCTCGGGGTCGAGCGATCGCAGCTGCGGCGCACGCTTGACCGCAAGTTCACGGGCGCGGGTGAGTTCATCGTCGCCGTGGTCTTCTCGATCGACCTCGAGCGCCCGCTCGATCGCGGCCGGGTCGAGCTTGCGCCGACGGAGCTCGGCCGTGATGGCAGTGCGACCGAGACCCTTGCGCTCACGAAGGGTACGAACCAGGTTCTCGGCGAGTTCGTCGTCGTTGAGCAGGCCGACCTGGGTGAGACGCGTGACCTCGTAGTCGACCGCGGCTTCGTCGAGCTCGCGACCACGAAGATGGTCGGTCATCTCCTGGATCGAGAGCCCGCGACGAGTGAGCGCGTGCATGCTCACGTTGTGAGCTCTAGCCGAGCGTTCGCCGTCGGTTTCGGGGAGCTCTGCGGGCTGGCCCGTTTCGAGGATCTCCGCAGTCTGGGCGCGGAGTTGCTCGATCGCGACAGGTGCGGATGCGAGCGGCGCCGTGGGGGGTTCCACGCTCGGCCCTTCGAGTCCCTCAGGGACCGTATTCGTCCCAAGCTCAGAGCTTGAGGGTGCGGTCGCTGAGTTCATCGAAGCGAGCACTCCAGGCAGGTACGTCACCCGGGCTAGTCGTGGCTCGGCGCCACTCGCATTCGACATTTCTGGTTCCGAAGCTCGCGAGGCGATTACTCGCCGACGACCTTCAGGGACGACTCGAACTCGGGCTCGTGCACGACCTCGATCGGAGCTGGACCGGCAGCTGCTGCCTTGCCCGCCTTGCCGGTGGCTACCGGTGCCGAAGCCGCAGGAACTCCCGCCGCGGCGCTACCGGGCACCGCAGCAGCAGCGATCGCCGCCTTGGCCTGTGCGGCCTTGGCTTCGGCCCCGACGCCCAGCTTGAACATGATCTTCTTCTCGATGTCGAGTGCGATCTGCGGGTTCTCGAGCAGGAACTTGCGCGAGTTCTCCTTGCCCTGACCGAGCTGGTCGCCGTCGTAGGTGTACCAGGCGCCGGACTTGCGCACGATCTCGTGGTCAACACCGAAGTCGATCAGGCTGCCCTCACGGGAAATACCCGTGCCGTACAGGATGTCGAACTCGGCCTGCTTGAAGGGCGGAGCCATCTTGTTCTTGACCACCTTGACGCGGGTGCGGTTGCCGACGGCATCCGTTCCGTCTTTAAGGGTCTCGATGCGACGGATGTCGAGGCGAACGGAAGCGTAAAACTTGAGCGCCTTGCCTCCGGCGGTCGTCTCGGGGCTTCCGAAGAAGACGCCGATCTTCTCGCGCAGCTGGTTGATGAAGATCATGGTCGTATTGGTCTGGCTGAGCCCACCGGTGAGCTTGCGCAGTGCCTGCGACATGAGGCGAGCCTGGAGGCCAACATGGGAATCGCCCATCTCGCCCTCGATCTCGGCGCGAGGCACGAGAGCCGCAACCGAGTCGATGACGATGAGGTCGATCGAGCCGGAGCGCACGAGCATGTCGGCGATCTCGAGCGCCTGCTCACCCGTGTCTGGCTGGGAGACGAGCAGTGAGTCGATGTCGACGCCGAGCTTCTGGGCGTATTCGGGGTCGAGCGCGTGCTCGGCGTCGATGAAGGCCGCGATGCCCCCATTGCGCTGGGCGTTGGCGATGGCGTGAAGCGTCAGCGTCGTCTTACCGGAGGACTCTGGCCCGTAGATCTCGACGATTCGACCACGCGGAAGTCCGCCGATGCCGAGCGCGACATCGAGGGCGATCGAACCGGTGGGGATCACCTCGACGGGAGCACGCTCGTCGCTGCCGAGGCGCATGACTGAGCCCTTGCCGAACTGGCGGTCGATCTGGGCGAGTGCGGTTTCGAGAGATTTCTCGCGGTCTGCTGCAGATGGCATTGCGTGCTTCCTTCGTGTCGATTTGGTTTTTAAGCGCGTGCTGGGTTTTTAATCACTGCGCGTAAAAGCCAAATAATTCGTGGCGCCCCATAGGCTGTCGCTTTGCTGCTGGCCGATGGAACAAGGCCGTCAGCCTCCCGACAAAAGGCTGGTGTAGCAACGTGTGCTTACGAGTCCGACAGTACGCGCGGCTTCCGACATTCCGACGGAGACACGGTGCGATCGGTGGATAACCCGTATTCGAACGTTCCTGTTAGGGAGCCTACGCACAACCGAACGGATGTTCGAGCGACACGCCAAGACGAGATCAGGACTTTTTGGGTTCCCGCTGCCCCACGCCGTACCAACGCGACTGCGGCACATCCATGGTTTTGCAGAGCGCAAGCCAGATGCCTCGCACGGGAACGCCGGCGGCAATCGCCTGCTCGGCGGTGCGGCCACCGACATCCTCGAGCACGATGTCGTGCGTTAGCACGCGGCCGTACGCGTCGCCGAACTCGTCGGCAATGGCAATCCAAAACTCACTCAGTCGCACGATTCCACCGTAAACGAAGCAACGCCCCCAGTTGTGCTGGGGGCGCTGCTTGCGAACCTAATAACTAGCGAAGCAGTAGATCTGCGTCGTAGCCTGCGACCAGGTCATCCGGAACCGTGTCCGGAATCGGCTGCAGACCTTCGATGATCGCGATGCGGTCACCAACTTCGCGCATGATGACCGATATCGGAGTCTCCAGCGCGTCGGCAACCGAAGCGAGGATCTCAGAACTCGCCTCCTTTTGGCCGCGCTCAACCTCGCTGAGGTAACCAAGCGCGACACTTGCCTTGCTTGCCACCTGGCGGAGGGTACGACCCTTTTGAAGGCGGAAGTCACGCAACACGTCGCCGATTTCCTGACGAACTAGAACCATGGGACCCTCCTTCTCTTCTTAGCTGCCTGCTACTGGTGCTCTGGGAGGGATAACTATATATCCCCCGCGTGCACACAATCTAACCGCTGCAACCTCGATGATGCTTGTGAATTCACGAGTTGTAACGAGATTGAAACGACTTCTATTCCCGCAAGTTGAGTCGAGGTGACTCACGTATCAACCCTAGTGATAACTCGGTGCAATTCGCCTAAGGATTCCGAAACTACGGCCCTTCGGATGTCATC
>DASXNG010000005.1:0-6416 GCA_036495225.1 Galbitalea sp. | reverse complement strand
CCAGCCGTCCATTCGTTCCCCAGCTAGGAACGTGGCTGGCGCGTGCAGGTGTGCTTCGGCGAACACTGATGACTGGGAGCCGGGCTGGCGATCCCGGCACGAGCGGCGGCCCGGCTCCGTCAACCCTGACTTCATCGACTTTCGGAGGACCAATGCCAGACATGATCACGCTCACCGGACTCGTAGCAACGGAGCCCCGGGTGCTCACAACCCAGGAAGGGCTCGCCATCACGAGCTTTCGTCTCGCCTCATCCCAGCGGCGTTTCGACAAGACGCTACAAAAGTGGACGGATGGCGAAACGAACTGGTACACGGTGACGGCGTTCCGCCAGCTCGCCACAAACTGCGCGGTGTCGATCAAGCGCGGGGAGCGCGTGGTGGTCACCGGCAAGCTGCGCATCCGCGAGTGGCAGGCAGGCGAGAAGTCGGGCACGAACGTCGAGATCGACGCCGAAGCCCTCGGTCACGACCTGGCATGGGGCACCGCCAACTTCTCGCGCAGCGTCTCGACGACCACGATCGAGGTGCCCGCAGCGGCAGCGTCGTTCCCGACCGACGCCGAGCTGGAGGCCGTCACCGGCATCACCGCGGCACCGGATGTCGCAGACGCCGCAGACGCCTCGGACGACGTAGTCACCCCGTTCTAGCCGCCGGCGTCGAGCAGCCGCGGCGCGAAGCGCCCGGCGTCGTCGAGACCTCCCGTGCGAGGTGGCACTTCGCAATTGAGCGTTCCGAGATCCACAAAGCGGCATGGATGTGTCCGGCGCCCCAGCTCGGGAGGAGATTTGGTCGTTTGCGAGATGATTTCTCCGCCTTACGGACTCACCTGGTCGAATCTCCTCCTGAAAACCCGTATGCCGGATGAGCGCCTCAAAAGGGCCGAATTTCTCCTGTTGAACGTGCCAAACACCGAAATCGTCCTGTTGACCGGCGCACACCCGATCAGGACTGCGGGATGACGGTCGGCTCGACCCCCAGTGCCTCCGCGTACCGCGTGTTGAGGTCGCTCCATCCGTGCTTGAACGCTTCGGCGCCGCGCACCGCGGGAGTCGGGCGTCCGTCGAGCACGCTCGCTGCGACGTCCAGGCACAGGTGCCAGCCGGCAGCTACCGCCGAAGCCATCCCCTCGTCGGCGAGGGTGTGGTGCAGGGTGAGGCGAGTACCGGAGCCGAGCGGGGCTAGCTGCCAGGCGAGAACATCCGTTGCCCAACTGTGCTCAAGCAGGTGCGGAGGGTCGGCCACCAACACGACTCCCGGTGCATTCAAATCGGGGAGATCGCCATTGCTGTCGCTCTCGTCGCCCAGCATCGTGAAAGTCACCTTGCCGACCGCAGAGAGGTCGCGGTCGGCCGTGTGGGGCGCCCATAGCCGCATCAGGTCGGGCTGCGTGAGGAGCGGCCACACCTCAAGCGGTGGCTGGCGAAAATCGCGCGTGAAGATGACGATCGTCCTGCCGTGCGCGACCTCGCGCGCCACCGTGCACAGCGGAGGTCGAGAATCGTTTTTCGGGCGCTCCGCGGTGTCTGGTCGCGAACTCGGGCTTTGTCGAACCATGGCCGCTAACCTACGCTCGCGATGTCTCGGCGTCTAGGAGTCATCCTCGTGTCCTGCCCTGTGTCCGGCCGTCTAGAATCGCGGAAGTGTGGTCGCGCACCGGCGCCGCACCGGAGGGATGCTGATGCGCGCTGGTCGGGCTGCCGCGATCGTTGTCGTGGTCGCGGGTCTCTCGATCGCGCTCGCGGGATGCGTTCAATCGCCGAGTCCGGCACCGACGCCGTTGCCGCTTCCGCCGGTCGCGACACCGACCGGTACTCCAACGCCCGGTGCCACGAACACGCCGTCCCCGAGCGCCGAATTGGACCCGTCGGGCAGCGCCGCCGACAACCTCGGCTACTTCAACTCCGTCGGCCATGCGCTGCTTGACCACCATCCGAATGCGCAGGGCAAGACCATCGTCGATTGGTATGTGGCGCACGGCTTCGACAAGAAGGCCATGGAGGTCACGCCAGACAAGACCTCCATTGGACTCGAAGCGTGGAACATCGAGTTCTCCGTCAACATGAATGGCTCGTGTCTCATCGGCCAGGCTGGCAACGTCGGTTTCCAGTCGACGGTGCAACCGCTGCTCGCAACAGGCAAGTGCCTCATCGGCACCACGCGTCCCATCGACTGGTAGCCGCGGCCCCGAAGCTTGCCGGCCCGCCCAATAGAATGGGGGTATGGCCGAATTCATTTACACGATGGTCCGCGCCCGAAAAGCGGTCGGCGACAAGCTCATCCTCGATGACGTCACGATGTCGTTTTTTCCTGGGGCAAAGATCGGTGTGGTCGGCCCGAATGGCGCTGGCAAGTCCACCATCCTGAAGATCATGGCGGGGCTCGATACCCCCAGCAACGGCGAGGCTCGCCTGAGCCCCGGATACTCGGTCGGCATCCTGATGCAGGAGCCGGAGCTCGACGAGTCGAAGACGGTGCTCGAGAACGTGCAGGAGGGCGTCGGCCCGATCAAGGCGAAGGTCGACCGCTTTAACGAGATTTCGATGGCGATGGCCGACCCGGACGCCGACTTCGACACCCTGCTCGCCGAGATGGGCACGCTGCAGGAAGAAATCGACGCAGCGGATGCCTGGGATCTCGACTCGCAGCTCGAACAGGCCATGGACGCCCTGCGCACCCCTCCGGGCGACGCGACCGTCGCGAACCTGTCCGGTGGTGAGAAGCGCCGCGTCGCGCTGACCAAGCTGTTGCTGCAGAAGCCTGACCTCCTGCTACTCGACGAACCGACCAACCACCTCGACGCCGAGAGTGTTCTCTGGCTCGAGCAGCACCTCGCCAAGTACCACGGTGCAGTTCTCGCCGTGACCCACGATCGGTACTTCCTCGACCACGTCGCGGAATGGATCGCCGAGGTCGACCGCGGCCACCTCTACCCGTACGAGGGCAACTACTCGACCTACCTCGAGAAGAAGCAGGAGCGTCTGACCGTCCAGGGCAAGAAGGATGCGAAGCTCGCGAAGCGACTGTCATCCGAACTCGAATGGGTGCGTAGCAACGCGAAGGGCCGCCAGGTCAAGTCGAAGGCTCGTCTCGCTCGCTACGAGGAGATGGTCAACGAGGCCGAGAAGACTCGCAAGCTCGACTTCGAGGAGCTCGTGATTCCGGTCGGGCCGCGCCTTGGCGCACAGGTCATCGACGCGAAGGGCCTGAAAAAGGGGTTCGACGAGCGAGTCCTCATCGACGGGCTCAGCTTCACGCTTCCGCGCAACGGCATCGTCGGGGTCATTGGTCCGAACGGCGTCGGCAAGACCACGCTGTTCAAGACCATCACCGGACTCGAGCCGCTGGATGCCGGCGATCTCAAGATCGGCGAAACGGTCGACATCTCGTACGTCGACCAGGGCCGCGGCGGCATCGACCCGAACAAGACGCTCTGGGAGGTCGTCTCAGACGGCCAGGACTTCATCCAGGTCGGCAAGACGGAGATCCCATCTCGCGGATACGTCTCGCAGTTCGGCTTCAAGGGTCCAGACCAGCAGAAGAAGGCCGGGGTGCTCTCCGGTGGTGAGCGCAACCGTCTGAACCTTGCGCTCACGCTCAAGCAGGGCGGAAACCTTCTACTGCTCGACGAACCAACCAACGACCTCGACGTCGAAACGCTCGGCAGCCTCGAGAACGCTTTGCTCGAGTTCCCCGGTTGCGCTGTGGTCATCACCCACGACCGGTGGTTCCTCGACCGCATCGCCACGCACATCCTCGCGTATGAGGGCACCGAGGAGAACCCGGGCTACTGGCACTGGTACGAAGGCAACTTCGAGGGCTACGAGGAGAACAAGATCGAGCGTCTCGGGCCGGATGCTGCCAAACCGCACCGCTCCGCATACCGCAAGCTCACGCGGGACTAGCTGGGGATCGAGCTGGTCGAGATCTCACCAACGTTATGACCCGCATCCACGTCCAAATCCCGCTCCGCTGGTCGGATTTCGACGCGTACGCGCACGTCAACAACGCCGAGATGCTGCGTGTGCTCGAGGAGGCGCGCATCCAGGCGATGTGGATGCCAGATGACGGCGTCGACCGCGACGTGCCAACCGCGGTCATGGATGTCCGTCCCGGCGCCGAAACGCTGGCTCTGATCTCGCGGCAGGAGATCGAATACCTCGCGCCGATTCCGTACATGCGGGCGCCGCTCGACATCGAGATGTGGGCCGGCTTCGTCGGCGGTGCAAGCCTCGAGGTCTGCTACGAGGTGTTCTCGCCGGTCGGGGTCGAGCCGAGAGTGCTCTACACGAAGGCGGCGACCACGGTCGTGATGGTGTCGGCCGCAACTAACGCGCCGACTCGCGTGCCAGCCGAGCTTCGCGAGGCATGGAAGCCATACGTCGAGCAACCCGTCGAGTTCACTAAGCGGCGGTAACCCGAGCACCCCAGATGGTGATCTCGGCGCGAGCTAGGTCAGTTCTGCGGCACGCGGATGGTGCCCTCCTGGGCAACGCTCGCAAGGAGCCGGCCGTCCCGCGCGTAGATTTTGCCGAGTGACAGCCCGCGCCCTCCGATCGCGTTCGGGGATTCCTGCACGTACAGCATCCACTCGTCTACCCGCCCGAACCGGTGCCACCACATGGCGTGGTCGAGGCTCGCGATCTTCAGCCCGGGCGTCGCCCACGGCACGCCGTGCGCTCGCAGGATGGGCTCGAGAATCGAGTAGTCGCTGAGGTAGGCGAGCGCTGCCCGATGCAGATTCTCGTCGTCTGGCAGCCGCCCGATCGCCTTGATCCAGACGGCCTGCTTCGGTTCGTGAGGCTCGTCGACTCCGAACCAGATGGGGGATGGCACGTGCCGCATGTCAAACGGACGACCGTGCGCCCACACTTTTGCCACCGGGTGGTCAATACCCTTGAGCGATTCTGCGCTGCTCGGCAGCGACTCCGGGTCCGGGATGCCCTCTGGCATGGGTGACTGGTGCTCGACGCCGTCATCCTGAGTTTGGAACGACGCGATCATCGACAGGATGGGCACGCCCTCCTGGTACGCCTGCGTGCGCCGGGTCGCAAAGGAGCGACCGTCGTGGATGCGGTCGACAGAGAACGTGATCGGTAGTGCGATATCGCCGGGCCGAAGGAAGTACCCGTGCATCGAGTGGATGTAGCGATCCTCGGGAATCGTCCGCGTGGCCGCCACGACGGCCTGGGCGAGAACCTGCCCACCAAAGACACGCCCGTGGGGCTGCCACTGGCTCGGTCCGGTGAAAATGTCTTCAGTTGTTCTGGCGCCGGTGTCGGCCAGGTCGAGTGCGGCCAGCAGTCCCGACAAAGGGTCGCTCATGACCTGTAGTTTAGAACTCCGATGAGTCCAACATTTACGCTCGTTGATGCGCTCGCGCTGCGTGACCTCCAGGTGTACCTCTCTCGTGCCGCGCGCATCGAGGAAGGTTCCGTTCGCCTGATCGCCAGCGGCGGCATCCTTGCGGTCTATGTCGCCGTGATCTACCCGATGGGTTTGCTCGACGAAGTGCCGACGGTGCTCGGACTTCGGACCTTCGCGATGACCGAGAAGGATGCCTTCGACGCAGTGGTTCCGGTTCGCTCACTTCTCGAGCGCGTGAACCGCGCGCAGGAGGCCGTTCACGACCTGTCGGTTCCAGTTCAGCTCTCATTGCCGATGGGTGTGAACACGGTCACCTGGGCGGCCATCTCGCCACCCAAGGGCGGTTGGGTCACGCATAAGCCGACACACACCGGCGTGCTTTCGCAGGTTGCCAAGGCGGGAATCGATGAAGTCGCGGCAGCTGTGCCAACCGGCACTGGGCAGCAGATTGTGCATCGCGTTCGGTCTGAGGTGTGGGGTCGTGAGATCCCCGGGCTCGAGCACGTGCCGGCCGGTGCAGGGTTCGCGGCACTGTCGCTGGGCTTCCTCGGCGAGGACGACAACGACGAGGTTCGCATCTACGAAACGGGCCCGTGGACCAGGCTCACCTCGCCCCGGGGTCACGTCCTGGTGAAACGTAAGGCGTGGACGCTCGCGCGGTAGTTTTTTATTGTTGGTTGAGTAGCGCGCCGAAGGCACGGGTATCGAAACCTGGTTGAGTGTTCCGAAAACCAAAAGCAGCATGGACTCGATGCATTCGGCGCGATTTCGCGGAGATGTGGTCGTTCGCGGGTGGGTTCAGCACGCGACCGTCGCGTATGTGCTCGGTCGCGACAAATGTGTCCCGGCGCCCGACCTCATTCGTCTCGACGGACCACCTTTACCTGCGGCGCGGAGGCGCGCTACTCAACCAATTACACCCCCAGCCTTCGAGAACCTCAGGGACCGTCGGCTGCTACACGCGGGTGAGACGCACCAGCGGGATCTTGCGCGACGTCTTCTCCTGGTACGCGGCGAAACCAGGGTTGAGAGCACTAATCTCGGCGTAACGT
>DASXNG010000004.1:0-3390 GCA_036495225.1 Galbitalea sp. | reverse complement strand
GTCAAGCGGTTTGCTGATCCCGATTCTGGGATGGTGGAAACCCATCACTACAAGAAGGGCGCTCATCAACAGGGTGCGCGTGGTTTTGGCTATCGCAAGGACTTCTGGGGTGGTCGCGAACTGGCGACGATTCTGGAGCAGGCTTTCAACCGCTGCGAGACTCCAGCCCTCGATCTATTGAGAGGGCTCGACAACTCCCGTCGGACGGACACCCTGACCGGCGACGAGCGAGCGCTCATCTCGGAGTTCATGGCGCTGCATGTTGTGCGTCTGCCCGGATTTCGACGCCTGATAGCGAGCGCAACCGCAGACGCCGTTCGCGAGGTCCTAAGCCAAAATCCCAGAACGGGCCGTCGCGAGCGGCAAGAGGCCGCACGAGTCTTCGGAAGCGCAGATAGCCAAGCTGACGCAATGGTCGGCCGCGTTGGCGTGCTGACCGGGGTGCTGGCGAGCATGCACTGGTTGCTCGTCGAGTTCGAGCATGCGTGGCTGATCACCGGCGATCAGCCGGTCGTGTTCTTGCCCCGCAAGAGCGGATCGATCACACCCGAAGGTTTCATCCCACCGGAAGGTATCTTCGGAACATCGGAGGCCCGCTTCACTCTGGATCCTTACACAGCGCTGGTGATGACTTGGCATGACGACTGCGATCCGAGTACCACGCACGCTGGTACGTTTGAGCAAGCGTGCAGCCTCAACATGGCGGTGCGGAGCCGCGCGGCTGAAGAATGGGTGTGTCTACCCGGCACGCACCCGCCGTTTGTCAAGCCGCCCTTCCTTCAGCATCAGATTCACGCGATCGCAGCAGACGTCATCCCCGGGTACCCCACCTCAGGCAGCGTCCGCCGGGACCGCGCCGAACTATGGGTAAAGGATGGCAGCTACGAAAAAGTTCATTGGGTCGCCGCGGACTCTGCGGCAAGAACTCCAAAATCCGTTGTGCGCGGGCTCCGATAGCCGCATTTTGCCGACCTTAGCACTGCGCAAACCCTCCGGGTCTAGGGCTACGATTCTCGATGCATTTAGTCAGTTCCAGACCACGGGGACTTCGAGGACATGAAGGGCCGCGATAGACGCCAGCAACGTTTGGGCCGCGTTCGTGAGTCCTCCGGCTGGTAGCACCAGCGCCCACTGAGCCTGCCTGTCACCTAAAGAGCGGGTCTTGGCTACGAATTGGGTCGCATCGGCCATGCCGATCTTTGATCGCCTGAGCTTGGTCTCGACAAACAGCGTCAGGCTCTCGCGGCGAACGACTAGGTCCACCTCATACCGGCTACATGTTGGCGAGCGTTGACGTGCCATCCATTAGCGATGAATGCATCGCGAACAAACTGCTCAAATCTCAGACCACTAGCATGCGCGTCTGCATCGACGACATAGACATCGAACGTCGGAAAGATCGTTCCCGTCGCTTGCGCTTGCGTCGACGGCATCTCTGGCGCGGCCATTCGACCCGTCTCGGGCTTACTTATGGCGGCAACGAGCGCGAGTATTTCGTCTGCCTTCTCTTCAAGTGTCAGGTCCTCACGCTCTTCGACACGGTGCAGTGCACTCAGAATGGCCTTGAGGCCTGTAGGCGTGAGCTCGAACGCGCCCTCGATCCGCTCGATAAGCACCGATAGTACGGTGGCAGCGATTCCGCCGAAAGCAAACACGGACGCCACGGCCTCGTGTGTCGCTTGCCAGGTTGCTAGCCCGACGAGCACGATCCCCTCCGCCAGCAGGATTGCGCTGCCGTGTCGCACGATCCAGCCAGCGTTATTATACCGAAGGTTTGCGTTCTCCACGAAGTTCCCGCACCACCCGCTCGAAGTCATAGTCCACTCGACGGCGGTCGGCTCCTCGGACAATCTGCACGAGTCGCTCATCTGGCTGCGCCGACAACCAACGGATGATGTCTGTGGTCTCGCGCGCATCCCGCGACGCCAGATACGCGCGCGACAGCCGTGCGGCGTCGGTTCGCTCAAGGCCTGCGGTGGTCAAGCGCAACGCTGCCCAGTCGGGTACGCCTGCATCGACGAGATAGGCGAGCTTATTGACCTCGCGGTCATAATCGATGCCACGTTTGGTCGTCTCCTCTGTGACAAAGCGATCTGTCGCGTACAACCCCCACGGAAGGATGTATTGGATCCGCGAGTACATCAGGCCGATCAGATCCTCCAGCCGACGTTGGCCCCTAGCGAGTTTGATATCGGAGAACGGCTTACCCCGACACCAGTCCTCGACGATGGTCGAGTACCAGCCGCTCAGTTTGCCGCCCTCGAGCTCAGCCATATTCTTCATCACCGAGGAGAGTAGGTATGGCAGCTGTTTGAAATTGATGACGCCGCCGTAGAGAACGTGCGTCACGCCTTTCAACTGCCAATCCTCGAGCTTGCTGACGTACCGCTGCAGTCGAGTAAGCGTGTCGATTGAGAGCCCGAGCTCAGCGACGAGTTCAACTGACGCCGCCGTTGGATCTGAGAAGTAATCGTCAAGCACATGGTCCTGCTGGGCCACGAGTCGGCGCGCAAATGCGAGTTCGGACACGGGCAGCATACGAGCAGCGAGCGTCTGATCGAAGTACTCGCCGGGATTCTCTTTAATCCCGGACGCACGCGCGTGTGCCAGGCCGACGCGAATGAGGTTGACGACGCCCTGGACGCGTTTTGAGACTCCCTCAGGGAGTTCGCGCGACTCCAGCGCGCCCAGCTCCAGTGTGCCAGCTGTCACCTCCTCGTGGAGCGCCTCGAGCCCGGTCGCGAGCGCGCTGGTCACGGGCGGGATCTGTCGAATGTCGGGCTTTGTGTACGGGTCGATCAGTGCGTCGACTCGCTCAAGTCCGAGGCTCGCCTCATACAGGATGACCTGGCCTTCGTGGTCGAATCCGGGCCTGCCTGCTCGGCCAGCGATGTTCCAGAACTTTCTCGGCGTGAATACGCGCCAGCTCATGGGCTTGCCGACCTCGAAGGTGGGATCCTTCATCGTCAGCGACTGCACGATAACGGTTGAGAACGGGAAGTTGACGCCCTCCGCGAGCGTCGTCGTCGCGACGACAAAGGTCACGAGATTCTCGCTAATCGCGGCCTCGAGCGCTTCGCGTACACGAGGCGGCAGTCCAGCGTGGTGGTATGCGACGCCGTGGCGGATGAGGTCCCGCATCTGAACACTCCCGTACATCTCCCGCTCGAGGCGCGCGTCCAAACGTTGCAGCGTCGGGGAGGACCGTTGCTCGGGCGTGAGCTCAGGGTGCCCCTCGGCCTTGAGCAGGGTGCGTAGCTTCTCGGCGATTGTCTCTGCGGTTCGCTGGCCACGTGCTACGACGAGCACCGGCCCGGCGGCGTGTAGGCGGTGGGCGAGTTGCACCAGGCCAGCATCGAGGCCACTCTTGACGCCATGGTCAAGCACGCG
>DASXNG010000003.1:0-5736 GCA_036495225.1 Galbitalea sp. | reverse complement strand
CGCGAGCCGCAGGTCTTCGAGATTCGTCAGGCGGTCTGCACGCTCCGCGAGTTCGACGTCTTCTCCGCGCTGTGGGGCGACCTGCTCGATCTCGTCGATCGCTCCCCTCAACTCTTCGGCCTCCCGCGAACGCCGATCGCGTTCGGCGATGAGCACATCGAGCTCGCCCTGTGCGGTTTGCCAGCGGGAGTAGACATCCTGGTATTCGGCCAGTACGGAGGACAGCTCGATGCCCGCGAAACGGTCGAGTGCTTCACGCTGCGCAGTCGCCGATCGCAGACGAATCTGGTCGGACTGGCCGTGCACCACGACCAGCTGCTGGCCGATCTCATTGAGTACCCCGACCGGAGCCGCACGGCCACCGACGACAGCACGGCTGCGACCCTCTGCCGAGATGGAACGGCTGAGCAGCAGGCCTGCTGTGACGCCATCCGGCGAGCCGTCGACATCCAGATCGCCGCCAGCATCGCGCACGCGGTTGGCAACGCTGCCGAACGCGTCTACCTGCCAACGGCCCTCGACCACAGCCTGGCCGGCGCCTGCACGGATGACCGCGGTGTCCGCGCGGTCACCGAGCAGCAGTCCGAGCGCAGTGACCACCATCGTCTTGCCTGCGCCGGTCTCGCCCGTCAGAGCGGTGAAGCCGGGTCCGATGGGCAGCGTCGCCTCGCCGATGACACCGAGACCGCGGATGACGATCTCCTCGATCATGCTCGCGAGGCCTCCCCACGCCAACCGTCGACCGGCAGCTCGAATTTGTGCACGAGCCTGTCGGTGAAAGGCCCAGTAAGCAGCCTCGCGAGGCGAACGGGCGTCGGCGATCGACGCACGACGACGCGCGCACCGCGCGGAAGGTCCCGCGTGCGCCGACCGTCGCACCAGAGAACTCCGGTGCCCTGCGTTCGATCGAGAACCTCGACAGCGAGGGATGATTCCGGCCCGACCACGAGCGGCCGACCGAACAGCGCGTGAGGACTCAGCGGCACGAGGAGCATCGCGTCGACGCTCGGCCACACGACGGGACCGCCCGCCGAGAACGAGTACGCGGTCGAGCCGGTCGGGGTCGACATGACGACGCCATCGCAGCCGAAGGATGACAGCGGCCGGCCGTCGACCTCGATGACGACCTCGAGCATCCGCTCTCTGCTCGCCTTTTCGACTGTGGCCTCGTTGAGCGCCCAGGTTTCGTACACGACGACCGAATCGACCTTGACGCGGACGTTCAGCGTCATGCGTTCCTCGACCTCGTAGTCACGCGCGAGAACTCGCGCGACCGTCTCCGTGAGGTCTTCCCGCTCGCTCTCCGCAAGGAAACCGACGTGCCCGAGGTTCACTCCGAGCAGTGGAGCACCACACCCGCGAGTGATCTCAGCTGCCCGAAGAATGGTGCCGTCGCCGCCGAGGACGATGACGATTTCGAGGTCCTTGACCTCGACGTCTTCGCCGAGCATCGCGACGGGACCGAGATCCGGTGCAAACGCGAGCAGGTCGTCGAGTTCATCGGTGTTGAGTACTGGCGTGAGCCCGGCATCCTGAAGCTGACGGCAGACCGAGACTGCGGCCTCGAGGGAATCGTCACGACCGGTGTGGGCGACGATCAGTACGTGCCGCTCCGCGCTAGAACCCATGCGCCCATTCTGTCTGATGATGCGTCATCCTCGCTCCCTACTCACCCGAGTGTGGACAATCGTGGCGCCCATGACTCAGACCAGCTGCGACACCGTGTCGATCCATTCGGTGGGGTTCGTTCCCGCTGAAGAGCTCAGCCAGACGAGGTACTCGCGATTGCCGGCCGCACCTGCAATGGGCGATGGGGCGATGCCCGCCGTGCCGAGGCCGAGATCCCACGCAGCCCAGAGGATGTTGCTGACCGCATCCTGCCGCAGCCCCGCATCCCGCACGATCCCCTCTTTGATGCCGCCCCTGCCAACCTCGAACTGCGGCTTCACCAGCAGCACGAAGTCGGCGCCTTTTTCCACAGAATCCCGCAGCGGCTCAAGCACCAGCCCGAGCGAGATGAACGACAGGTCGGCGACCACCAGGTCGGGTAACTCCGGTGCAGTTGCCTCGTGTGTCGTCGAATTTTCAGGAGAACGTAACTGCTCCTCAACCCACTCCCGCGAAATCTCGCGGATGTTGAAACCCTCGACCGAGGTGACGTTACCGATCTCCTGAATTTTCGAAGAAAGCTGGCCGTGACCCACATCGACGGCGAGAACCCGCGCGACGCCGCGCTCCAGGAGTACCTGGGTGAAACCGCCGGTGGAGGCGCCGGCGTCGAGGGCGATCCGACCGCGAGGGTCGATGTCGAAGGAGTCGAGGGCCGCGATGAGCTTGTGGGCGGCGCGGCTGACGTAGTGGTCCGTGCCCGCGACCTCGATGGTCTGATCGGCACGAACCCGGGCGGACGGCTTCACCTGCGCGACGCCATCGACGGTGACGAGACCGTCCGCGATCAGCCTCGCTGCGTGGGTTCGCGATCGAGCGAGTCCCCGATCGGCGAGTGCCGCGTCGAGACGTAGCGCATCGACACTGGGCGCACCGGGACCGAGCGCACCGGAACCAAGCGCACCGAGACCGGCGTCCGACCCTTCGCTATCCGTGGTCGCCATGGGAGCGGGGTGCGTCTGCGCCCTCAAGCCGAGCCTGGAGCTCGTCGTTGATTTGCGCGAAGGCCGCGGCTCGCGACTCGAGCGGCTGGCTCTCGATCAGCTGCAGGCGTGAGAGCAGGGCGTCCGACTCGTCGGCCGGATCGGCGTTCGCACTGCTTGCATCGGTGCTGGCTCGATCGGTGTCGCTCACGGTTTCAAGAATATAGTTCTGCCGGAACATCCAGCGCGTAAATCGCCATGCCGGAGGTCCAGACTGCGGCCGCACCCGCTCGAATGAGGTCGATTCTGCGATCGCCAGCGTGCTCGACCGTGATGACATTTTCTCGTCGGCGCACGATGGCATCACCAACAGTCGTGACCACCGATCCATCGCGGTCGGTGCCCTGAAGCACCTGCGCGTACGGTTCCGCGAGACCACGGAGATCCTCGAGCAGAAACACGGGACGCGAGTCGGGAGCGGCGGCAATGACCTGTTTGGCTCCGTCGATGCCGGTCAACACCATCACGGAGGGAATCCCCGCGCGATTAGCGCCGAGGATGTCGGTGTCCAGCCTGTCCCCGATGAAGAGCGGAGCCGAGGCACCAAAACGCTTCATGGCCTCGTCGAAAATCGCGACCTCCGGCTTACCCGCAACGACCGGAAGAAACCCGACCGCCGAGTGAACCGCCGAAACGAGGGTGCCGTTTCCGGGAGCGATCCCGCGCTCCTGCGGGATCGTCCAGTCAGTATTCGTCGCGACCCACGGAATGCCGTTGCCTTCGGCGTCACGCTTCAGGGCGTATGAGGCTTCGGCAAGTTGCCTCCATCCGACCTCGGGGGCGAAGCCCTGGATGACCGCGGCCGGTTCGTCGTCGGCCGAAGTCGTGACGGCAAAGCCGGCCTTTGTGACGACATCCGTGAGTCCGTCGCCACCCACGACCAGAATCTTCGAGCCCGCGGGAACAAGGCCGGCGAGCAGCTTGATGGCAGCCTGGGGCGACGTGACAACATCGTCCTCGGCGACAGAAAGGCCAAACCCGGTCAGGTGTTCGGCAACGGATGCGGCGGTACGCGAGGCGTTGTTGGTGATGTAGCCGATGCGCGCGCGGGTGGATGCGGCGTTGATGCTGTCCACCGCGTAGGGAATCGCGTCCTTGCCCGTGTAGATGACGCCGTCCAGATCCGCGAGGACGAGGTCGATCCCGTCGAGCGGCGTCGGGTCAGTCATCCACGTCCTCATCATCGACCGGGACATCAGCGAGGTCGGAGCGCGCCTCAAAGTCTGCCTCCGCTTTGTCTGCGGCCGCGTCCTGGAGTTCATCCTCGAGTTCGTCGACCTCGACCTCGATGATCTCGATCACTTCGACGTCGCCCGCGTTCTCCGCCTGAGCGAGCGCGTCCGCCGCGAGCTCGGAACGCTCGAACCAGAGCTCGGCCTCTTTCTCGCGTCCGAGTTCCTCGAGAACTGTCGCGTAGGCGTCGAAGAGTGCGGGGCTGTAGGTGAATGCCTTGGTCGGATCGAGTTCGGGGATCTCGAGCTCGGTGAGCGCGGCATCCTTCTGGTCGAGATCGAGCCGTGCGCCTGACATCGCGATCGCGAGCTCGACGCGCACGTCCGCCGGCAGGGATGCGCGCGCAACGGAGCGTCCCTCCTCGAGCGCCTTCTCGGGACGCCCGAGGCCACGTTCACTGTCGACCATCATCGGGAGCTGGTCATTGCGACCGGTGATGCGGCGGTAGGTGCGAAGTTCGCGCAGGGCCAGGGCGTAGTCGCCGACCGCGTACGCGGTTATCGCGAGCGTCTCGCGAACGACACCGATTCGGCCAGCACGACGGGCCGCGGAGATCGCGTGCTTGTGAGCGAGCTCTGGGTCCGCCTCGATGAGACGGGATGCCATGACGAGATGTTGTGCAACCCCATCAGCATTTTCCTTGGATAGAGTCTTCAGCTCATTGCGCGCGATGCGGTCAAGTTCGTTGCCGGTGACATCCTCTGGGATCGCCGGCGCCTCGTGGTACGCCCGTACGGAACGCGTGCCGAACGGGTCGCGATCCTCCGGAGTCTCGCGCTCCCGGGCATCCCGGTCACCCCGAGCGGGAGTGCCGCCCTTGGTCCACAGTCGCTTCTCGTTATCCCGTGCGCCAGGCTTGCCGGAGCGATCGTTCGGCTTGCCGGACCGATCATTGGGTTTTCCGGAGGCCGCAGGCCTGCCGGATGACGCGGGCTTGCCCTTGTACGGACGAGATGAATCGCCGCGAGGACCAGTCGGACGGCCGCTGCCTGGGCGCCGATCGGGGTCGCGCGGTCCGCGATCTGATGAGTCGGTCATCCTGGTGCTCTCTTCCCATTAGGCCGGTTTCGATACGCGGGCGGCTGCGCCGCGCGCTACTCAACCAACGACATTAAAACTTGTTAAAGCGAAATGGCCACCCCAGCACTGCCTTTCGGCAATGGGGGTGGCCATCTCACAAAGAAGTCCGGCGGTGTCCTACTCTCCCACAAGGTCCCCCTTGCAGTACCATCGGCGCAGAGAGTCTTAGCTTCCGGGTTCGGAATGTGACCGGGCGTTTCCCTCTCGCTATGGCCGCCGAAACACTATTGATTTACAAAGTGAATTCGAACAGACAACACGTTAGTGATGTTGTTCTGATTCCCGACCGTAAATCGGGAACCACAAAGTGGACGCAAGCAGATCTCATTCTCAATTGAATGAAGTGTTATCAAGTTGTCGGCTTATTAGTACAGGTCAGCTGCACGAGTCTTTAGTCCTCGCTTCCACATCCTGCCTATCAACCCGGTAGTCTAGCCGGGAGCCTCTCCCCCTAAGGGATGGAAATCTCATCTTGAAGACGGCTTCCCGCTTAGATGCTTTCAGCGGTTATCCGGTCCGAACGTAGCTAATCAGCGGTGCTCCTGGCGGAACAACTGACACACCAGAGGTTCGTCCATCCCGGTCCTCTCGTACTAGGGATAGATCTTCTCAAATTTCCTGCGCGCGCAGAGGATAGGGACCGAACTGTCTCACGACGTTCTAAACCCAGCTCGCGTACCGCTTTAATGGGCGAACAGCCCAACCCTTGGGACCTACTCCAGCCCCAGGATGCGACGAGCCGACATCGAGGTGCCAAACCATGCCGTCGATA
>DASXNG010000002.1:0-18606 GCA_036495225.1 Galbitalea sp. | reverse complement strand
ACACGTCACTGCTCTGGGAGAGCGGCAAGGGCGTCGTCGATCACTATGACAAGAAGCATCCGGTGCCGTTTGGTGAATACGTGCCGGATCGTTCTTTCTGGCGGATGTTCGCGCCCAGCCTCATTGATCTGATCGGCCGCGACTACACGCCGGGAACCACGAACACGGTCTTCAACGTCAACGGAGTGATAGCAGGCATCGACATCTGTTTCGACATCACGGATGACACGGTCATGCGTGATTCGATCAACTCCGGTGCGCAGCTCCTCATCGCCCAGACGAACAACGCGGACTTCGGCCACACGGACGAGAGCATCCAGCAGCTGGCGATCGCACGCATCCGCGCCATGGAGCTGGGCCGCAGCCTGGTCAACGACTCGACGGTGGGGACCACCGCGATCATCCTTCCCAACGGACAGACGGTCAGCCAGCTCCCGACCTACGTGCCCGGCACCCTCGTTGCGAAGGTGCCGCTCTCGACCACCATTACCCCCGCGACCTGGCTGGGGGAGCCGATCGAGCAGTTCGTCTCGCTGCTAGGGCTCGGAGCTGTGGTGGTTGCGGTGATCGCAACCCGCAAGCCGCGGAAGCGTCGGCTGCGGCGTTGAGTTCGCGGTTTCGCGGCGACGACTTGGCTGTTTTCGGGCTACGACCGGTGGGTATGTGCTCGGTTGCGACAAACGAGGTCGGGCGCCCGAACACAATTGCCCCAAGGGGGCACCTTTACCGCGGGCGAGAGGCATTTGGTTTCGCTACGACCGCTACCCGGTCTACTCAACCAACGACAAAAGAAAAGGCGCCGGAGCATTCCGCTCCGACGCCTCACTTACGTGTAACTACCTACGCACCAATCTTGTGCTCCCCGCGACGCGCGCGCAGGTACTCGAGACGCTCCTGCAGGAGCTCCTCGAGCTCCGCGCGGGTGCGACGCTCCAGCAGCATGTCCCAGTGGCTGCGCGGGGCTTTCGCGTCGTTGTGCTCTGTCTCTATCGCGACACCGGCGGCGTCGAGAAGCACGCCCTCCTGGCCGCTCTTGGGCGATTCCCACACCTCGGGGACCTCAGCCTCTGCGGCGAAGACCACCTCGAAAGTTGACCCATCCGGGGTCCGGTAAACACTCTTCTTTCGTGGCGAAAACTCGACACCCTCTTCACTCTGAAGGCTCTGGGTGCCAAGTCGCATGCCACGCAAACTACGGTCTGCCATTTGATGGCCTCCTTATTCGCCCTGCGCTCTAAGTTATAAACCCCTTGGCTGGGCGAAAGCTTTCAACGGAACAGGGTTCACAGGCAGTTCCCAGCCTGCGAGAGTGTCCCGCTCAGTTGGAATGGCCGACCAGACCGAGCGCGAGATCGATGCGATCGGTGAAAAGTCCGTCTACGCCGAGGTCGAGAAGGCGCTTCATCGTTGCGACGTCGTTGATGGTCCAAATGTGAACTTCGAGGCCGGCATCGTGGAATCGCTTGATGACGCCACGCGTCGCGATACGAACTCCAGCGCTCCGCACCGGCACCTGCACCGCACTCACGTGCTTGAACGCCCACCGGATGACGGCCTGCAGACGCAGCTTCGCGGCGATCACCGCAATCAAGATCTCACCCGGCGAACACGAGCTGGCCACACCGGGCATGAGCCTGACCGCGCTGTGACGGCGCTTGCGGTTGAACGAGGTGATCAGAACGCGATCGACCGCACCGGCCTTCAGGATGGCTTCGGCGGCCGGCTTGGCCGCATCCAGCGACTTGATGTCGATGTTGAAGCGCGCCTCCGGGAACGCGTCGAGCAGTTCGGAGAGCGTTGAGAAGGTCTGGCCTTCGCCGAGGTCAATCTTGCGCAACTGGGTGAGGGTCAACTCACGAACCCGAACCTTGTGTCCAGCGGTGCGCACAAGGTTCGGGTCGTGGGAGAGCACTGCAACGCCGTCTTTGCTGGCATGCACGTCGGTCTCGAGATAGGTCGCCCCAGCTGCGAGCGCCTTCACGAAAGCGAGCAGCGTATTCTCTGGCGCGTCAACGGCGAGTCCGCGGTGGGCGAGCAGGCGCGGGAGCGCCGGCTCGAACCACTTGGACCTGGCTGCTGGGGTTTCCTTCTCGCTCACGTTACTTTTTTGGAGCCTCTGCTACTGCGGCAGCGGGAGCGCCGCCCTGGCCAAGGAACCCGGCCGAGATGCCCTTGAGCGCTTCGGACAGTTCGCTCGGGATGATCCAAAGCTTGCTCGCCTCGCCCTCAGCGATCTTCGGCAGCGTCTGCAAGTACTGGTAGGCGAGCAGTGGCGCATCCGGGTTTCCGGCGTGAATTGCGCCGAAGACCGTCTCGATCGCCTTTGCCTCACCCTCCGCCTGCAAAACCTGCGCCCTGGCGCTACCTTCTGCGTTCAGGATGGCGGCCTGCCGCTCGCCCTCGGCCTGGAGAATCGCGGCCTGCTTGGTGCCTTCCGCTGTCAGAATCGCGGCGCGCTTGTCACGCTCTGCGCGCATCTGCTTCTCCATCGAGTCCTGGATGGAGAGGGGCGGGTCGATCGCCTTGAGCTCGACGCGTCCGACGCGGATGCCCCACTTGCCCGTGGCTTCGTCGAGGACGATGCGCAACTGGCCGTTGATGTTGTCGCGGCTGGTGAGTGCCTGCTCAAGGTTCAGGCCACCGACCACGTTACGAAGGGTGGTCGTCGTGAGCTGCTCTACGGCGCCGAGGTAGTTGCGGATCTCGTACGTCGCGGCACGAGCATCCGTCACCTGGAAGTAGACAACCGTGTCGATGGAGACGACCAGGTTGTCTTCCGTGATTACCGGCTGCGGCGGGAACGAAACGACCTGCTCGCGCATATCGATGAGCGGCCGCATCCGGTCGACGAAGGGGACGAGGATATTGAGGCCCGGCGACAGCGTCTTGTGGTACCGCCCAAGCCTCTCAACAATTCCCGCCGTGGCCTGCGGCACAATGCGCACAGCACGGAAGATCGTGACGATCACAAGGATCACCACAAACAGGATGATGATCCCCAGAATTATCTCGCCGACGACACTCATGCAGATTCCCTTTCGGTGGGTGCGACTACTGCCGTTGACCCGTGGATGGCTGTGACGATCACGTGATCGCCCTCCTGTAGTGCAGGCGAGTCGGAATCGGCAAGCTTCGCCGTCCAGGTCTCACCGTTGGCAAGCTTCACGTTGCGAGGCTTGCCGTTGAAATCGGTTACTACAGTGCCGGCGATGCCCATGAGCGCATCGACGTTACTTCTGGCGTGATCGCCTCCGCGATTGAGCGCGCGTTTGAGCGGCGGTCTGACCGTGAAGAGAAGGAGCAGCGCGACAACGCCCGCGACAACCACCTGGAGCCAGAACGGAGTGGGAAACAGGCTGACGATCAGGCCCGCAACACTGCCAATCGCGAACATGAGCGCGCTGAAGTCGACAGTGATCACCTCAATGATCACGAAGATGAGAATGAGTGCTAACCAAATAATCCACGCGTAATTTTGGAAGAAATCCATGGGCAGATCAGCGCCTCCTGTGTATCGCTCGAATGAACGTACCACCAGCGAGCCTCGGCGCGCAGACCAGTTGGTAGTGTCGTCTCTCGTGACTGACATCTCTACATCCGCTCCACTGGCAGCGGGCTCTCTCGCGGGCAAACGCGCGCTCGTTACCGGCTCATCCCGGGGCATTGGCGCAGACACCGCCGGGTACTTCGCTGCCGCGGGAGCCACCGTCGTAATCAACTACCGGAATAAGGAGGCGCGCGCGCTGAAGCTCGTTGCCTCCCTCGAAGCGGCCGGAGGAACGGCCTTCGCCATCGGCGCCGATCTGACCGACCCGACATCTCTCAAGGGGATGTTCGACGAGATCGACGGGAAGCTCGGCGGCCTCGACATCCTCGTGATGAACGCTTCGGGTGGAATGGAGGCAGACATGGGCGAGGACTACGCCATGCGCCTCAATCGCGACGCTCAGGTTGAGCTCCTGCAGGCGGCACTGCCGCTGCTGCACGATGGCTCGCGCATCGTGTTCGTCACCAGCCACCAGGCGCACTTCATCAAGACAGTCGAGACGATGCCGGAGTACCTGCCGGTCGCACTCAGCAAACGGGCCGGTGAGGATGCGCTGCGCGAGTTCATCCCGGAGCTTACGGACAAGGGCATCGGCTTCGTCGTCGTCTCCGGTGACATGATCGAGGGCACCATTACTGCGACCCTCTTGGAGCGGGCAAACCCGGGAGCTATCGGAGCGCGCCGAGAGGCCGCGGGTCGCCTGTACAAGGTCAGCGAATTCGCCGCGGAGGTAGCCCTCGCGGCGGTCGAACCGATTCCCGACGACAACACGCGGTACGTCGGCGACGTCAGCGACTTCGGCGCATGAGCGACAACTTGCCGGTCTACACCGTGGCGGATGTCGAGGCCCAGGGTCGAGTCGAGTTCGAGCATTTCACGAAGGAAGACGCGCTCGAACTCGGAATCGTTTCGGCACGGGTGATCGAGGAGCTCGGCCGCAACCTCGCGGTCGACATCGTGGTCCGCGGCGACCTGATTTTCCGGGCCAAGCTCGCCGAGACCGGCCCGGGCAACGACCCCTGGCTTGCCGGCAAGGCCGCAGTCGCGGTCCACTTCGGCGAGGCATCCCTGCTGGTGAAGCTCCGTCAGGAGGCCGCTGGAGTACCGTTCGGCGATCTCGACCTCGACCACTCGGTAATGAAAGCACACGGTGGGTCCCTCCCCATCTACGTGGGTGGCGAGCTCATCGGCACCATCACGATGTCGGGGGAGCCGGATGTCGTCGATCACGAGACCGTCGTCGAAGCCGTTCGTCGCTACCAGGCCACGCTCTCCTGATCGCGACGGAGCATGCCCGCGATTTGAAGCAGTCGCCCCGGTGCGGGACACTGGAGCATGAGCACTGACCAAACCCCGGCTACGACGTTGAGCAACGCACTCGCTGTGCAGCTCACTTCGTGGCCAATCTACGGGGAAAGTGCTTTTTCGGTCTTTGTGCACCTGCGTGAGACCCTTGGCGCCGATCAGGTCTGTCTCTTCGAATCGCTAGGCGGACCGGCCGCCGACAGTAACCGCGCGATGATCGGCGTTCGTCCTTTGCTCGACGTCACCGTGCGAGACGGGGTGATTTCGCTCGGGGGAGACGACGCACTGGTCGACTGGGCGACTTCGGCGCTTGAGGAACTCGACATCCTCGTGCCAACGGCCGCAGCGGAATACACCCTCATCGACAAGCGGGATGTGTGGAACGCGGTCCGTCACCTGCAGGCGTTGTTCGCGGCGGACGGAGTGACGGATGACAGCTTCGGGTTTGGGTTCGTTACGGTGCTCGGCTACGACGCCGTGCGTTATATGGAAGTGCTGCCGGAGCTCATTCAGACGACCGACGGAGACCCGGACATCTTCCTGCGCATCTACGCAGCGACGATCGACGTTGACCTGCCGGCAGACAAGGGGATGCTGACCGTTGCGAGCAGCGAGCTGTGGACGGCCCCGGATGGCGCCGAACTGGTCGAGCTCGCCGCATCCGCCCCGCACGTCGATACGACGGACGACGCGACGATAGCTGCGCCGGGTGCCAGCTCCGTGCCGCACATCAGCATGTCGCACGACGAGTACGTCGCGCGCACGGCGATCGCGCTCGATCACATTCACGCCGGGGACATCTATCAGGTGCAACTTGGCTACCAGGTGACCGTGGCGGCGGAGCGTCGCGACCTTGATGTCTACCGCAGGCTGCGGGCCATTAACCCATCGCCGTACATGGCATTCCTGCCGCTGGGGGAGCTGGCCGTGTTGAGCGGCAGCCCGGAGCTGCACGTGCGCGTCGACCGCGACCACCTGACCATGCGTCCTATCGCCGGTACCGCGCGAAAGACCGCGGATCCGGAGCAGAATGCTGAGAGTGTCGCCTGGCTTCGTCAGGATGCGAAGGAACTCGCCGAGCACATCATGCTCGTCGACCTGTGCCGCAATGACCTCGGTCGAGTTGCCGTGCCGGGCACCGTCAAGGTCGAAAACCTGCTCAATATTGAAGAATATTCACACGTGTTTCATCTCGTCTCGACGGTGGTCGCGACCAAGGAGCGGAACGTCGACGTTTGGGATGTCGTGTGCGCTACATTCCCGGCAGGCACAGTCACCGGCGCGCCAAAGATCCGTTCGATGGAAATTATCGAGACGCTCGAGAAATCGCGGCGGGGGATTTACGCGGGAGTGTTCGGCGTCATCGGGTTCGGGGGATTCGTGAACCTCGGCCTCAGCCTGCGCACGATCGTGGCCCGACCGGAGGGCTACGCGGCGCGCGCGTCCGCCGGAATCGTCGTCGACTCGTCCGCCGAAAGCGAATGGCTGGAGACACGCGCAAAGATGGGATCAACCATCCGAGCGATCACGAACGGAGAGCTGCCATGAGGGCCCTGCTGATTGACGCGTACGACAGCTTCTCGCACATCATCTACCAGTACCTGCGCATGATTGACGTTGATACGGATGTCGTACGTTCGGGGGAGTTGTCTCCCACCGACGCTCTTGCGCACGAATCCGATTTCGTGCTGCTTGGGCCAGGGCCCGGCACCCCAGAGGATTCTGGTCACGTCGAAATGGTGCGGGAGCTGGCAGGCGTGAAGCCGGTATTCGGCGTATGCCTCGGGCTGCAAAGCATCGCAACCGCGTACGGCGCGACAGTGTCACCCGCGGCACACCAGATGCACGGCAAGACGAGCTCGATCGACCACGACGGCACGGGTGTTTTCGAAGGCATCGCGCCGGGGTTCACCGCGACCAGGTATCACTCACTGATCGTCGAAGAGCCGACCGTCCCTCCCGAGTTGATCGTGACAGCGCGTTCCCACGATGACGGGTACGTGATGGGACTGCGCCACCAGACAGAGCTGGTCGAGGGTGTGCAATTCCACCCGGAGAGCATCCTGACAGCTGACGGCATCGAACTGTTCCGCAACTTCGCTCGGCAAGTCGAGGCTCGCAGGCCAGTGCGCGCGTAGGCAAACTGCGAGTTTGTCGGCCGCGTGGCCTTCAGTCGACTCACTGGGCCAACAAACGCTCAATTTCAGTGCATTTCGGTTGATATTCGATCGCTGATAATGCACATTATGTCAAGTAGTCGTTATTGAGCGCACTCCTTCACCAACATCCGAACCATCCCCCGCTCGGTGCGATGGTGAGTTAGGGCTCGGACGGACTTCCAAGGATCAGGCGTAGCCCGTCTCGGTACAGGTCATCTGAGGTGCGACCAGCCGAGAAATACTCGATGATGGCGCGAGTCATCATCGGCAAGCGACGCTGCAAAGCGGCAGGGTCGCTGTCGCCGGCGGGGTCAGGCGCGGGCGCTTGCTCCTCGAGGACATAGCCGAGCGTGTAGCGCTCCCCCACAAGCACGGTCATTCTTGCCTGCTGCAACTCGACTCCGCGGTTTACCAGCGTCGACGTTGCGCGTTCGGAGAAATCTGCGCGCCGCATCGAGTCCCGTGCGCCCGAGAGGATGCGCGCTCCGTCCGGATGAGCGAGCATTGCTCGTCGGAGCGAGGCCAGTGCCGAAAGGAGCCACTCGCGCCACTCCCCCGTCGAATCCGAATCCGGAATCGCACCGATCGCGTCATCCATGATCGCGTCCGCCAGGGCATCCAGTAGCTCTGCCTTGTTCTTCACGTGCCAGTACAGCGTCGGCGCCTGGACGCTCAGCCTCCCCGCCAGCGCCCGAAGCGTCAGCCTGTCGAGCCCGTCGGCGTCGACGAGACGCATCGCCTCATCGATGACCTGCTGCCTGGTCAGCGCCATCCCCAACTCCTTGGTTGTTCTCGAACGGTGTTAGATATAGTATCCCTCTAACGCTGTAAGAGAAAGAAGGCAGTAACTATGGACAGCCAGATCGTTGATGCCCTCCACGAGGCGACTCACCGTGTGCCCGGTGTACCCGCCCACGATGAATCGCCGAAGGCCAACGGCCGGCGCGGGGTCAATCATCACCCGCGACTCCAGAATTCGACCGCGCACCGCGAGCACTCACCCCGAGTGCTCGTCGTCTGGCAGAACTGGATTGCGGCACAACTACGGAGAAAGGGCTGACAAACTACGACCGCCCGGCGAGAAGCGATCTCTCGAGAATCGCCCAGCCCTCATCCCAGTCGCCCAGTCCTGATGCCGTATTGATGTGCCCGCGCTCACCGACATCCACCAGTTCCGCACCAATCGCGGTGCCGACGGAAGCGTGGAATGCGCTGCTTCCGTATGGGTCATTGCTGCTGGAGACGACAATCGTCGGAATCTGGACCACTGCCAGGCGGAGGTCGGAGAAGCCGCGCGCTTCAGCCGGAAATTCCGGCCCCGCCGGGTCCGGGACGGACACGAGGAACGCCCCTGCGAGCTTGGGTGAACCCAGCTGCCGGGCCCATTCGAGCGCGGCCAGACAGCCTAGGCTGTGCGCGACGATGATGACGCCGTCACTGGAGCGATCGATCGCCTGGGCGATGTCGCGAACCCATTCTTGACGGCTCGGACGATCCCAGGACTCGTGCTCAACCCAGGTCGCGCCCGGTGTCCGCTCGTGCCACCTGCGTTGCCAGTGGTCTGCTCCGGAGTTTCCGATACCGGCGATGTAGATGAACACCGACCCACTTTATTGTTTGCTCTCGGCGCGCGTTGACCTCTTCGCACGCTCCCGACCCATCACCCGGGCGGGGTGAGGTGACCGGGACTTGCTCGCGACATTCTCGAAGCGCATCGCGCATAGAGGAGGTCGGTACATGTTCGACCTCATTTTGTTGCTTGTGCCGCTCATCCTGGGGCTGATCGTGAGCCCGCTTGCGATCATGGCGTTGATCGCAATGCTGCTCTCCAAGCGCGCCGAGAGTAACGGTGTCGCCTTCCTGATCGGGTGGATAACCGCGATCGCCGTGACGCTCGCGATCAGTTTCGAAGGACTATCGCTACTGGATGTGGAGCGCGACAGCACTCCCCCGCCGTGGCTCGCTTACCTGAGGTTCGTCATCGCCGTTGTTCTCATCGTCCTCGGCATTTACCTTCTGAGACGAGGCCGTGGACGGGCCGTCGCGATGGCGCACGCGGCAAGTCCTGGCGAGGTCATCAACGCGGCGCCACAGTTGCCGGGGTGGCTTCGGGCGGTCGACACCTTCACCCCGATGCGGTCCGCCTGGCTAGGTTTTGGCATCTTCATCCTGAACCCCGTCGACACCTCCTGCGGCATTCTGGCGATGCTCGAGGTCCGTCTGGCCGCCGTCTCGGACAACCAACGCCTCGCATCGATCGCGGTGTTCAGCCTCGTGGCAATTCTGCCCATCGCGATTCCGGTGATCGTCCTCGCGATACGGGGCCAGAAAGCGCGGCCGTTTCTCAACGCCTCGCGCAGGTGGATTGCGGGGCACACCACGCTGCTCGCGTCCGCTCTGCTGTTTCTGATCGCAGCCATCCAACTCGTCAAAGCGTTCTCAGCTGTCCTGAAGACGTAGCGCCCCGACCGCGGAAGAGAGGAGAAGAAGTGGGCCAGATTATCGGTGAGCTGCTCCCGCTCGCGCTCGGTATCGCGATCAGTCCGGTGCCGATCATCGCAGCAATCCTCATGCTCCTCTCCCCCAGGGCGAAGAAGACGAGCATCGCGTTTCTCGGCGGTTGGTTGCTCGGCATTGTGGTCGCGGTAACGATATTCGCCCTGCTCTCCGCACTCATTCCTCCGACCGAGACTGGAGCGAGCAAGCCCGTGGCCGGGGTGATCAAAATCGTCCTCGGACTCGGACTGCTTTTCCTTAGCTTTCGGCAGTGGCGAAGTCGTCCCGCACCGGGTGCCGACGCAAAGCTGCCGAAATGGATGTCCGCGATCGACACCATGACCGCAGGGCGTGGCCTGCTCCTCGGCTTCGTCCTCGCGGCAGTGAATCCCAAGAACCTGGCCATGGCGATCGCGGCCGGCCTCGCTATCGGCGCCACGGGAGCATCCGTTGGAACTCAGGTTCTCGCGATCGTGATTTTCACGATCCTGGCTGGCTCGACCGTCGCGATCCCGGTCATCGGGTACCTGATCGCGTCCAAGCAGCTCCGCACACCGCTCGAGAATCTTCGCGTCTGGCTCGTTCGCAACAACGCGACAGTCATGAGCGTCCTGCTTCTCGTCATTGGGATCGTCATCATCGGCAAGGGCATCGCCAACTTCTAAGGAGGCCATCATGGCAACACAGCGTGAAGAACTCGCGGCACTGCGAGCGGAAAACGAGAGACTCCGTGGGGAGCTTGAAACCTCACGAGCGACCGCACCCCGCGAAGCTGCTGAGAAGCCCGAAAAGAAGTCGGTAGTCCGCACGATTGTCGCGGTTCCGCTGATTCTCATCGGTGCACTCCTCGCTCCGCTGGCGATCACAGCAGGATGGGCGGCGACCGAGGTGTCCAACACCGACAGGTTCGTCGCGAACCTCGCCCCGCTGGCCAAGGATCCGGATGTTCAGGCCTACGTCTCGTCGTCGGTGAGCACCGCGATCGAGAACAAGATCGACATCGATGGCTTGACCAGCCAGGCGTTCACTGGCATCGCGGACATCCCGGGAGTTCCTCCTATCGCGGCAAACGCCTTACAAAGCCTCGCCCCTGCTGCGGCGAACGGCCTGAAAGGGCTGCTCGAGAAGCAGGTGACAAAGGCCGTGCAATCGAAGGCCTTCGCCACCATTTGGAGGCAAACGCTGCAGCTCAGTCACACGCAGCTGGTCAACATCCTGAACAACGACCAGAGCGGCGCCGTTGTGATCAGCGACGCCGGGAAAGTGGGCATTCAGCTGGCGCCGGTCATCTCCGCGGTCAAGAAGCAGCTCGTGCTGCAGGGCTTCCCGCTCGCAAACTCGATCCCGGCTATCAACACCACCATCGAGGTCGGCACGGTCAAGAACATCAACGAGATCCGCACCGGTTACCAGACTCTGCTGCTGCTCGCAGCGATCCTGCCCTGGCTGTCGATCCTGTTCCTCGCGATCGGAGTGCTGATCGCGCGGCGCCGACCTCGGGCACTCGTCGGGGCCGGCATCCTCTTGATCGTCTTCAATCTGATCCTTGTCGTCGGGGTCGCGATCGCACGTGTCGTCCTCGGTAACGCGGCCGCTCGGGCCGGCGTGCCGCACGCGGTCACCGATCTGGTGTTTACGGCACTCGCCAGCACGGTCACGAGCTCCGGCATCGCCGCGGTCGTGCTCGGGCTCGCGATACTCCTTGTCGGCCTCGGCACGGGCTCCTCGCGGCAGGCGCTGGCTGTTCGTGAGGTCGTCTCGACCGGATTCGGCAGAGCGAACCTGTACCTCGAACGACACCACCTCACCTCGGAGTCATTCGGCCGCCTCATGTACCAGATTCGAATTCCGCTGCGGATCATCCTCGTCGTGATCGCGATCGTCATTCTGCTTTTGGTGCGACCGCTGACGTCGGGCGTGGTCGCACTTACCGCGATCCTCTGCGTGCTGGTCATTGCGCTTCTTGCGCTGTTCGAGCGCCGCCCGGGAGAGCCTGTGACTGTCGCGGCTGCGGCGGGCATTCCGGACGGCGGCCTCGACCAGACCGCCCCCTTCCCGACCGTAGTGACGCCAACGCAAACGCAAGTGACCCCCGTCGAGCCCGAGCTGGTCGTAACGGAGGTCAGCGTCGAGGAGGCAACCGTCGACCCGGTCGCGGACGAGCCAGCCAGTGTGACCGCGCCGGTCGATGTGACACCAAACGCGGACAGCACCGCGACCGAAGTGATCCCGGATGTCCCGCCGACCAAGCCTTCCCCGCGTCGCGCCCCACGTAAGAAGGCCGATCAACCGTAGTCAATCGGCCTTCAAGTGCAGGGCGGGACTAGACGATGGAGTCCCTGCCCGGCAGCGTCGCCAGCGAAACAATCCCGACGATGATCAGGATGATCGCGGCAATGACAACGATGACGCTCACTGCGAATACCGGGATGATGAACATAATGATGCCGCCGATGATCGCGAGGATTCCGGCAGTGACTCGCATCCAGGTCGGCCTAGCAGCGTCCCTGTCGAAGTTGAACAGGTCAGCGATGCCAGCGAGGACAAGCCCAATGCCAAGGATGATGGCGAGCAGCTTGACCGACCCGAAAACGTTGAACAGGCAGAAGACGCCCGCGACGACGATCAGTATCCCGATGATCGCCTTGAACACGCGCGAACCCGCTGATCGTTCGCTATCCGCGATGGCGAAGGCGAACCGACCGACACCCGCGATGATCAGGTAGAGGCCAAAGATCACGCCAATGATGGTCAGACCAGCATCGGGCTTGATGAGTACGAAGACTCCCAGCAGTATCGAGACGATTCCCGCCGTGAGTACCCATCCGCGCTGCGCGTTGAGTGCTCGTGTGCGCCAGTCGATGGTCTGTGAATCCGAACTATTCGACATTGCATACCTTTCGACGCCCGGCTATCCCGGGGCAACTCAGCTTTGCCGCCGAGCGTCTAGCCGGGCCTCACCCCCTCGGGGTGAGGCCCGGCTAGCGTTGGGGCGAACAGCATCGGGGTGCGACGCGGGAAGGGCGGACCATGCACGCGGAAAGCATCACGACGACTCACATGGTGAGCATGGCCGGGGGTGAATTCTGGATGGGCGACGACAAGTTCTATCCTGACGAAGGTCCCGTGTACGCGGCATGGGTTGAGCCGTTTCTCATCGATGAGCACCCCGTCACGAACGAACAATTCGGCGCCTTCGTCGCCGCAACCGGTTACCTCACGACGGCCGAGCGGCCGTTGCCCGCCGAAGAGTATCCAGACATGTCCGACTCCGAGAGAGCTCCCGGTGCCCTCGTGTTTCGCCCGACTCCTGGGCCCGTGCCGCTCGACAACTGGCGGGCGTGGTGGGAGTGGGTACCGGGCGCGAGTTGGTGGCATCCACAGGGACGGGACAGTTCCCTTCAGGGTCGCGCGACGCACCCCGTCGTTCAGGTGTCTTTCGAGGATGCATCAGCATACGCGGAATGGGCGGGCAAGCGGCTGCCATCCGAGGCCGAGTGGGAGTTCGCCGCGAGGGGCGGCCTCGAACGCGCGACCTTTGCGTGGGGCGATGAGCTGAAGCCCAACGGAGAGCTGATGGCAAACACGTGGCAAGGCGAGTTTCCGTACCGCAACACCAGCGCAAACGGCTGGATCGGCACCTCGCCGGTCGGCAGCTTCGCGCCGAACGGGTACGGCTTGTTCGACATGATCGGCAATGTCTGGGAATGGACGGTAACCGAGTACCAGGATCGGCACGTTGTGGTTCACCCCTGCTGCGTCGGCGAAGACGCCAGACCGGGAATCGAGCCAGCCGAAATGCGCAGGGCGCTGAAGGGCGGCTCGCACCTCTGCGCTCCTGAGTATTGCCTGCGCTACCGCCCGGCAGCTCGGTCGCCACAATCGGACGACACCTCGACGACGCACATCGGGTTCCGGTGTGTTCTGGATGTCGGCTAGGCCGAACTCGCATCCGACGCGAGTGCCGCGAGAGCCGCTCGATTGGAACTGAAAACTCTCGAGTCTCCCTGCAGTCCGTAGTTCTGCAGCAGCGCGAGCAGTTCCGGTCGCACGCGAGAGAAATCGAACGAGATCTGCTTCTCACGCAGCCACTGCGTGACCTCCGCGAAAGTCTTGGCTCCGGTGACGTCGATGTCGGTGATGGCCTCGAAATCGAGAACCAGGTGCTTCAGACCCAGCGGTTCGCCTCCGGCAACCGCCTTCCGAATCGCCGCATCGAACACCTCCGAGTTGGCGAAGAACAGCGGCGCGGCAAACCGAACGATGACCACGCCCGGTGCGGCGAGGAAGGTGCCGGGCTCGCTGGGCAGCAACGACTCGTTCGGCTGATCGTTCTCCGCGAGCAGATCTATCGCCGGCGTGGACGCTCGCAGCGCGAGGTTCAACAGTGAAAGAACGAACGCGATGATGATCCCGATGATCGGCCCGAGAAGCAGACAGCCAAGGAAACAGGCTGCGCCAACAAAGAACTCGAACCTGCTCGTGCGCCAGATCCTCGCGAAAGCGGGGACACCAACCAGCGGCGTGACCGCGACCGCCACGATGGCACCGATCGCTGGCGACGGGATTTGAGACAGGAGCGATGTACCGAAGATCACGAGCAGCAGAGTGCCAGCTGCGGTCACTATCGACGGCAGTTGGGTACGCGACCCGATGCTGTCGAGGGCTGCAGTGCGCGACGTCGACGAGCCGACTGTGAATCCTCCGGTGAGACCGGCGCCGAGGTTGGCCACGCCGAATGCCAGCAGGTCGCGGTTGGGATTCGTGGAGTACTCACCCTTCTGCGCGTACTTGCGAATGACCAGTAAGCCCTCGGCCATGCACACAATCGTGAGCGCGAAAACGCTTGGGATCACCGAAACCCACTGCGATGCCGACAGGTCTGGCCAGGTGAGATTAGGCGGACCGGCGTCAACATGACCGAGCACCGCAACGCCCTGCGCCGCGAGGTCGAACAGCGACACGACGAGCGTCGAGACAATCAGGATGATGAGAGCCCACGGCACCTGTCTGGCGAATCGCTGACCCACAAGCAGAACGGCAATCGACAACACTGAGATCAGCACAGACCAGCCGTTCAGCGTGTCGAGATGCGAAAACAACTGCGCTACCTTTTCGAGAAATTCCGCACCGCTGTCGATGTGAATACCGAGCATCTTGGCGACCTGGCTGACCAGAATGTCGAGGGCGAGTCCGCCAACAAAGCCGACAAGGATCGGCTCTGAAAGAAAATTCGCAAGAAACCCGAGCCGAAAAATGGCGCAGAGTGCGAAGAGGACGGCGCCGACGATCGCCTGAGCGAGTGCCATCGCGATGTACTCCTTGCTCCCCGCTGCAGCCAGGCCGGTGAGGGATGATGCGACGAGCGCCGCGGCCGCGGCATCCGGAGACGCCACCAACTGTCTCGTCGAAGCGAAGATCGCGAAGAGGATGCTCGGGACGATCAACGAGTACAAACCGGCGGTCGCGGGCAGGCCCGCGATCTGCGCGTAGCCAATGTTCAATGGCACCGCAATCGCCAGAAGTGTGACTCCAGCAACTGCCTCGCGAACGACGTTATGACGACTCAGGCCCGGCAGGATTTTGACCATCGCCCAACCGTCCACGCGACGCGCAGAAAGCCGACTCACCCAGAGGAGGCGAAGGGCATCGTCTCGCTCGAGAACGAGCGTCCCCGTTTTCGCGCGTTGCAAGCATCACCTCGGTGGGGTGATGAGAGCCCCGCCTCGGCAGAACATGATCGAAAGCGGAAGGGGTGGACGCTATGGGACCAGTCGAAGTCGTCATCATCTCCTATCCGGAGATCGGCCTCGTTGCCGGTGTGTCGACCGTGCTTGAGGACTTCGTAGACAATGACCAGTTGCGCATAGCTGATGCGATCCTGGTCAGCCGGGGCGAGCACGGCCAGGCCGTAGTCACCGACATCGATGACACCGTTGCTCCCAACTGGTCGTCGATTTGTCCGGACCCGCGCCCGCTTCTCAGCGCGGATGATGCCCAACTCATTGTTGACGAACTGGGAGAAGGCAGCAGCGCCGTGCTGCTGGTGATCGAGCACCTCTGGCCCCGCAAGCTCTCCGAACGGGCGACCGACGGTGGCGGGGTCGTTGAGCTGCACGCTCGGATAGACCCGCAGACCGTCGAGGTCGCAGCGAAGGTCACGGCGTGACCCGCCTGAACGAACGGTGCAAGCATGCCCATCTTTAGGCGCTTTGGCCGCCCGGGACTACTCGGCGCGATCACCCGCAGCGCGGTGATCGCAGGTACCGCAGCGGTCACCGCGCGCGCTGTGAGCGGCGCATCGACCAGACTGGTTGCCCCACCGACGGCCCCGACGCCCGCGCTGACGGGTCCCTCCGTCGCGGCACCCTCGCTCACCCAGCAGCTCTCCTGGCTCAGCGATCTTCACGCTGCCGGGGACATCTCCGATGCGGAATTCGCCCAGGCGAAGACTCAACTTCTGGCCGGCGGCTGAGCCCGAAACGCTCACCCAAAAAGGGTGAGAGGCAAGTCGCACTGTTGCCGGGACGAGGGCACCTCGTATATTTCATACATGGACGGCAACGTCTCCGGCACTGGGCGGTCGTGGACACTCACAGGTAAATATCAGCCTCCCGGATTTACCGGGGCCGCTGTGGTTCGCTCTCGATTGACCGATGTGCTCGATGTCGGCGTTGACGACGAGAGTCGCGCATTCACGATGCTCAACGCGCCGGCGGGGTACGGCAAGACATTTCTGCTGTCCCAATGGATACAGGGCCTGTGGGCCGCTGACCTGCTCGCGGCGTGGTGCACGCTCGATCGGGATGACCGTGATCCGCAGGTCCTCTGGAGCACCATCACGAGCGCTCTAGCTCTCGGGGCCGAGGGCATCGACGACGCGCTCAGCGCGGAGCTCGCATCCATTTCCCCCGTCATGGATCCCCGTCATCACAGTCGTTTCGTTGCCCAGATCAGGACCGCGCTCGAGGACTACGGACGGACGATCGTCCTCGTCGTCGATGACGCACACCTCATCGAAGGCTCACCCGCAGAGGTTGAGTTCATGCACGTCCTGCGTTGGGCGCCAGCCAACCTTCGGATCGCGTTCGCATCGCGTAGCCCTTTGAGCACCCAGGCCGCACGGGTCACCGGCGGCCTCATCGAACTCACGGCTGACACGCTCGCGTTCACCCGTGCGGAGACGGCGGACTTCTTCGCTGATGAGATCCTCGGCGACGACGGAATCGAACAGCTGTACACCATGACGGATGGCTGGCCAGCGGCCCTGAGCCTCGCCCGTCTCAGCATGCGCAAATACGGTGATGGCCCCATCGCGGGCGACGAGTTGCTTGATCCAGTTGTCGTGTACGACTACCTCAACCACGAGGTCTTCAGCGAATTCTCCGAAAGGGAGCGGGCGGTGATCGTCTGCGCTGCCGTAAGCCCCCTCATCACTGGGGACCTGGCCAACGCGATCGTAGACATTCCGGAGAGTGGGGAGATTCTCCGCGAACTCGCCACGAAGAACCGCATGCTTCGTCGAGTTTCAACGGATCTGCACGGTCGAACGTGGTACAGCGTGCAGCCCCTGTTTGCCGCCTTCCTGAGGGAGATCGTGCGGGACGTTGACCCCGATCGGCTGTCCGCGCTCGCCGCACGAGCAGCAGAGTGGCAATCGCTGCACGGCAATTCCCTCGCGGCACTGAAGCTCGCCGTGAACGCCGACAACTCCGGGCTGGTCGAAACCATTCTGCGCCAGCGTGGCTATGCGCTTGTCAGCGAAGGGCATGCCAACGAGTTGCTACAGGTGGCTCCCGCCTCGATGAACAACGAGCGGCTCGGGCCCTTCAGCCAACTGATGGTGGCCTTCGCGGCGGTGAGCGCAGGTAAGCCGGACAGAGCCGCTGAACTCATTGTCACTCCCCCACTGACCGACCTCAGCGCAGACGACCTGCTGGAGTGGGACTGGCTGTACTATCTCGTGCACGTGCGCCTGGCGCTCGCCCAGGGCAGCACGATCGAGTCGTTGTATGCCGGCTGGCCGGAGGAAACACTCGGAGACGTGCCCGACCAACTTCGCTCAGCGGTCCGGCTGAGCCGCGGTCTCGTTGAAGCACACACGGGGTTGATTGATACAGCGGAAATCGACCTGCGCCTTGCACTCGCGAGTGCGGAGAACGTTGACGACCTTTCGAGTCGATTGCTGTCAACCGTTGGACTAGCGCAGGTCTCGTACGCCGAGTTTGACGTGCGCGCAACTCTCGCAAATGCGGAACGGGCCCTCGAACTCGCTGCCAGATCGACGACCCAGGATTACAGCACGCCGTCGGCCAGCGCCCACGATCTCGCGGCATGGGCGAACTTTGAACTGCTCGACATCCCCAAGGCACGTTGGCATGCACAGTCAGCAAAGGCGCTCGCGGACGCCCAGACCGACGCGTTTGTACGCGCAGAAATCCAGCAAACATACAACGAAGTGTTTTTCGACTCGCTGCCCTTCCGCCGTCGAATCGCCCAGGAATTCGTGACCTCGTGGCCGGCGGATTATCTGAAGAACGGCTCGAAGGCATCCGTTGTCTCGTCACTCCACTTCGGCCTGTCGATGTCGGCGGAGCTGGACGAACGTCGGTGGAGTGAACGCCTGCTCGACGGTGCACGACAACTGATCGGAGAGGGGCACGACTGGCAGGTCGCGTACGCGCTCTACCTGTTCAGGGCGGGCAAGGACGCGACTGCGCGTTCAGTGTTGACCCCGTTGCTAGCGGACGACGCCCCCGACCATCTCGCTCTCTCGGACATCATCGCCTGGGCGCTCGACTCCGCGCTTGAGGTGCGGGCGCATAACTCCTTCCGCGCGCACTCCGCGATTCTGCGGGCCCTTGAACGCGCGAACGACAGCGGCGGGCTGTTTGAGGTGACGCGGCCGGACGCGAAATCGCTTGCTCGAGTGCTGTCGGCCGGTCTCGATCGATTTGGGCCACACGAGGAGGCCGCGCGACAACTCCTCGCGCTCAACTTCGGCGAAAGCCCGCTCTCGTCCGGGCCGTTGACAGAACGTGAGCGTCAAATTCTGTCCGAGCTGAAGACGCTGCGCACGATAGAGGAGATCGCTCGCGA
>DASXNG010000001.1:0-1634 GCA_036495225.1 Galbitalea sp. | reverse complement strand
CAAGAGCGGAAGTTCACCGTTCTTCGAGATCACTAACCTGTTCACCTTCGGAGCGGTCTCTCACCAAATGTCGGATGGGCGCCTTGGTTCTACAGCAGCGGTATCGAGCAACATCGCACCACCTGTGGTCCGCAAAAATGTCGTCCGGCGGGTTGTGCCGCCGCCGGTTGGCTCAGAGCAAGCGCTGTGGCACGATGAAGCCATGGTGGTGCTCGCCCAGATCGTTGGTCGGCTGATGGAAGACGCCTTGAGGTGGCTCATGCTGCTGGCGCGCTCGACCGAGTCTGTCCAAGCCGAGAATCTCCTGCTGCGTCGCCAATTGGCAATGTTCCTTGAACGGGGTGTCCGCCCGCGTCGCATGGATGCCGCCACCCGGATCAGCTTGGCCGTGCTGACGCGGCTGTTCGACTGGCGCAGCGCCGTGGTGGTCGTGCAGCCGGCCACGATCGTTCGCTGGCATCGCGCCGGCTGGAGACTCTTCTGGCGAATGAAGTCCCGGCCCGGTCGGCCGCCGATCCCTCTCGAGCTACGCCTGCTGATCCGCCGCATGGGCCAGGAGAACCCGCTGTGGGGCGAAGAGCGGATTGCCAACGAACTGCTGCTCAAGCTGGGCGTTCGGATCTCGCCACGGACGGTGCGCAAGTACTTGCCGAAGCGGCCTGCAGGTCGACCTCGCGGCGATCAGCGCTGGTCGACATTCCTGAAGAACCACGCGAAGGCGATTCTCGCGTGCGACTTCGCAATGGTCGTCACGGCGACGTTTCGACTGCTCTACGTGTTCGTCGTCATCGAGCACGGCAGTCGCCGTCTGATGCACGTGAACGTCACCGCACACCCGAGCGCGGCCTGGACGCTGCAGCAGATGAGAGAGGTGGTCGCGGACACCAACGATCACAGGTACCTGATCCATGACCGTGACAGGATCTTCGCCAAACACTTGGACGACTCCATCCAAGAATTGGGCCTCGCCGTGTTGCGCTCACCGTTCGCAAGTCCGAAGGCGAACGCGATATGCGAACGGGTCATCGGAACGATTCGGCGCGAGTGCTTGGACTGGATGATCCCCCTCTCGGAAGCGCACCTCCGTTCGATCCTTCGTGAGTGGGTCGCGCACTACAACGGTGGACGACCACACAGCGCGCTGGGCCCCAGCGTACCTGGCCCTCCCCTTGGATCGACGCGGCGACCGGAGGCCGATGCTCGGCATCGATGGATGCCGGGTGCGCTCGTGCGCGCAAAGCCCGTGCTGGGCGGATTGCACCACGAGTACTCGTTGGCGGCGACAGCTGCGTCCTTGTAGTCGCTCCTCGGCTGGCCACCGAGCCGTTCGCGATTCCTACTCAACCGTTCAAGGTCAGCGTCACGCGTCGGCAAACGAGATTCTTGCGGAGCACAGGGCCTTCACCTTCAGATCCAAACCGCCACTACGCGGTCATCAAGCTGCGGAGATTGGTGAGCGCAATGCCGAGTTCACGTGCTCGCGAGTTCGATAGGTGCGACAACTGCACCCGACCCGACGACGTTCTACGTCGCTGCGATCGATCCGAGATGGCATTCGCTAACCCGATGACTACCCATGGGAGTCGTCGGCCTTTATCGTGTCGGGTTGGGCGCTGTGACGCCGCGAAACGAGC